>JALXAI010000107.1 GCA_026992215.1 Desulfobacterales bacterium
GGAGCGTAACCCCGGTATTTTCAGCCAGGATTTCCAGCCTAAACGCGGTGTTCAGGGGCCTTTCAAACGAACCCGGAACAAAAGCCGACGTACAGGTCGAGGGGATAATAAATAACAGGGCCCGACTGCTCATCAAGGGTAAGGCCAATCCGATGGTTGAACCCCGCTACCTCAACCTGACCCTAAAGATCGAGAATTTCGGAATGAATCGCCTCAGTCCATACACCGCCAGGTATATCGGGTACATGATTTCAAAGGGAAAGCTGAATATGGACGCCAGGCTGCTGCTCTCCGATGATACCATCGACGCCAGTGATCAAGTCTTTCTTGACCAGTTCACTCTGGGCAAAAAGGTGGAAAGCAAAACGGCTTCAAACCTCCCGGTTAAAATGGCCGTTTCTCTTCTCACGGACAAAAAAGGCCATATAAAGCTAAACATCCCGATAAAGGGAAACATAAATGATCCGAAATTTAGCGTCGGCTCCGTGGTCTTCAGGATCATCAGAAATCTCATCGTAAAGGTTGTAACTTCCCCGTTTTCAATCCTTTCAGCCGCTTTCGGAAGCGGCGGACAGGATCTGCAGTACGTCTATTTCGACCCCGGAACCAGCAACCTGTCCGAAAGCGAGATGAAGAAATTGGACATTGTGGCAAAAACCATGAACAATCATCCCAACTTAAAAATAGAACTCGTAGGAAGCTATGATCCTCAGGCTGACAGGGAAGCCATTGAAAAGCACAAGTTTGATATGCTTCTTAAAAAGGCCAAGTACAACGATCTGGGCAGGAAAGAACGAAAAAATATCACCCCGGCGGATGTAAAGATACTGCCTGAAGAGTACGAAAAGTACCTTAAGAAGGCGTGGAAAAAGGCTCCCATAAAAAAGGAACGAAACTTCCTGATGCTCGTAAAGAGCCAGCCCGTCCCGGTAATGGAAAAAATGCTAAGGAATTATTGCAAAACCGGTGAAGAAGAACTGGTAGCCCTGGCAAGGAAAAGAGCCGAAAGGGTTGAAAGGTACCTTGTCGAAAAGGGAAAAGTGAGCCCCAAAAGAGTTTTCCTGGTCCGGCAATCCGTTAAAAAAGGAAAAAGCGAAATCCCGCTGACATCCGTAACCATAAACATCAAGTAAATCATCACACCGGGGAAAATGGTGCCTGGGGCGAGACTCGAACTCGCACGGGGACTAAGCCCCAAGGGATTTTAAGTCCCTTGTGTCTACCAGTTCCACCACCCAGGCCCGGTATCTGAGGGTTCTATATCCCGAACCCGTACGGCGTGTCAAGATGGAATAAGGATTGTAAAGCCCGTGATAACCCCCATTTTTTTCGCTTCAGCCCGCCATAAGGGGGTCTTCGAAACAAACTACCTGTTGACATCGGCTCATTTCCTGGCATACATAATCCCTGTTTTTATATAACACATCCCGGAAACTTTGTTTATATTTCGCTGACCTGACGGAGATAATAAAATGATTGAAAGATTAAGGCAGCTCATCCTGGAAAGATCCTTCAAGTACAGTGATACTCCGAAATTTCGCCTTGTATGCGGCGAAATCAGCAGGTTTTATTTCAACTGCAAGCCGACCACGCTGAGCCCCGAAGGTCAATACCTGATCGGCAGGCTGGTTTTTGACGCAATAAAGGACAAGGATGTTCAGGCCATCGGCGGGCTTACTCTCGGAGCAGACCCGATAGCGTGTGCCGTGGCTAACGAATCGTTCAGGCAGGGCAGGCCCATAGAAGCGTTTGTGGTAAGGAAAAAGCTGAAAGATCACGGCATAGTGGCGAAAATAGAAGGCAATATCGAGAAAGGCAACAGGGTGATCGTGGTAGATGATGTGGTTACCACGGGTCAGTCGACGATCCAGGCTATCAAAGCCGCGCGCGAAAACGGCCTGGAAGTTACCGGTGTAGTGGTGCTCGTAGACCGGGAAGAAATGAACGGTCGCCAAAATATACGGCAACACGTGGATGATTTTGTTGCCTTGGTTACCGCCAGCGATATCTTGAGGCTCTACAGAGCAGCCTGAACGGGGCTACACCCGCCCCTGAGACACCAGCTTGGCAAAAGTTTCAAACGACCTGTCCCAGGTTTTTTCCACGTCGTCCGGAAAACAGCAACCGGGGAGCTGCCTTTGCTTGAGATGATACCTCAGGCACTCGCAGCATATTCCTTTCTTCTCGCACGGCTCATACGTGCAATTGCATCTCTCAAGGTTCTTCTCTTTCTGACATTCCATGGCGGTGCTCCACGTGAATCATCATGAATAGTTAAAGTTTCGCGAAT
>JALXAI010000108.1 GCA_026992215.1 Desulfobacterales bacterium
ATTGAGCCCGAACCAACGCCCTGTCTCGGTATAATGTTGAAGAAAAAATCCCTTTCCAGCACCGTGCTGGTTATGTTAACCACTCCGGGAGAGAGTCTCCTGTAGAGCTCGATGTTATTCTTCTCATCTTCGGTCATCGGGTAACAGAAGCGAGGCGGGATCAGAAAACATAGTACGAGCAAAAGGGAAGCCAAAAACATTGCTTTCGATCTTTTTACGTCCATATTCACCTCATTTTCCCGTCACTGATTATTGAAATGCTTCTCTTTGTTAAAACGGGTACTTTCCTGCCGAAAAACAACCCATTTTGTTCTCCGCGTAAGATCAGGTCTCCGCGCCAGCCCTCCGGCACCCGGCAAACGAGACATGCCTGGCAATGATATATTTGAAGCGGGGGATTCTGCCATGATCCCCGCTTCGTTGCCTGTCAGCACCGCGTAGTGAATGCTACCCTGGCACAAATCATGAGACTATAAAACGTTCCATGCGTCGGGCTGTAGTTTCAAGGGCAGCTAACGAGTAGCCAGCGGCCGTTGCCCGTAAACCAGTTCTGGATACAGCGCGTGGAAATTGCTGTGCTAGTAACCATGTTTCCTTTTTCGAAACACCATTTTAAAGATAAACCACAGGAAAATAATGGCAAAAAGGTAGCTCAGCCACCTGGCCCAGGGGCCGAGGAGCCCGGGAAGCAGAGCTTTCACCTTGTGGGAAGGAATCGCAAAACCGATCCCGATATTGCTGCCCGTGGGACTGATGATGGCCGAGTTAATCCCTATGACCTCTCCGTCGGTATTAAGAAGAGGTCCTCCCGAGTTTCCGGGGTTTATTGCTGCATCAGTCTGAATAAGGTCTCGAAATATTCTCCCCTTCTCATCCCGGATGTTTCGACCGATAAAGCTTATGGTGCCGGCAGTAAGAGTCTGTTTCAGCCCGAAAGGATTCCCTACGGCCAGCACTTCCTGGCCGACCTTGAGGGACCTGGAGTCCCCGAACTTTAGCGGGGTCAGCTTTTTTTCCGGTGCCGAAATCCTGATCACGGCAAGGTCGCTTTTCCTGGCGACTCCCACTACTTTTGCGGGCCACTTGCTTCCATCCGAAAGAGTGACTTCCAGCTTTTTCGCGTTTCCAACAACGTGGTAGTTGGTAACGATGTAACCCTTCTTGCTGATAATTACCCCCGATCCGACACCTGAAACGGGAACAGGACGGTAGAAAAAATCGTATGTTATGGATATGGAGGTAATGTTTACGACGCCCTTGCGCACCTTCTTGTAGATTTCAATATACTTCAGTTCTTTCTTGAGATACCCGTGGCCTGTTCCGCAAGCCATCAAGAGCAAAAGGGCCAGGCAGAGGCACACGAAGACAGTATGTACTGGTACGCGCTTTTTCACGAAACTACTCATCTCGTTAACAGTCCTTCCATCGTACTAGGATTCAGGATAAACAAGGAAAAAATAACAGAACTTCCCCTCGCTCAAACCGGATATGTCGGAAATGCCGGCAAATCTCTTGAAAAGTTCTTCCAGGGAAATGCCTTCGACGCGCATGAGAGAAACGTGTAATATGGCGGTGTTTTGTTCGGGATCATCCCTCTCTGTTCTTTTTCTTATCTCGTCTATCCACCGGGTAAAAGATGCCTCTACCCTGTCTAATCTTTCATTTTCAAGATCGGAAAAAAGGCCTTCCATCCATCCGATGGTTTCTTCGCGTATTTCCCTTACGCGTGAGTCGCTCAAAACGGCGGGATCCGGCAACTTTGCCACCGATTCATGCACCTTGATCTCCGTGCCGATTTCCCTTTCCAGGATTTCAAGCTGAATTTCCAGTTCGTCTCGCACGCTCTTCGAAATAACCACGGGCAACAGCTTTTTCACGTCCGCCATCAGGCAAAAAAAACACCACGCCTTGATTCTTACGGAAAGTGCTGAATCACGATACTCCCATAATCCCGTGGCACTCGCATAGCCTTCGTCCGACAGCCCCAGTTTCTCGTCCTCTTCCACTCCCAACGCTACCCTGAACTCGCTTTCAAGCCTCCGTACGTCGGTTAAGGTGTCCACCAACTCAATCCCCTGTTTTTCAAGCTCTATTGCCAGCTGTAATATGTATCCTTTTTGCCAGAGCTTGCTTTCTTTTTCGTCAGGGTTCTTAAACCGACCCCTGATCCGGGTAACCAGGTGGAAAGGAGCGGACTCCATTGCTTCATCAGCAAGGATTTCTTCCCAGATGGCAAGGTTCTCACCATCCGTGTGTTCATAAACCAGGGTGCGGTCCTCG
>JALXAI010000109.1 GCA_026992215.1 Desulfobacterales bacterium
GTGCACCCCTCCGAAAGCGGGGGCATCCCTGGTATCAATTATCGTTGCACCCCGCTCGATTTCCCTTTTCACATCATCAGCGGAAAGGTCCCTGACCACGGGACACCTCTCGAGCAATGGTGGCCCCGAAAGGTTTGTTTCGATTATATGAGTAAAACTCTTTGGTCGTTCGGGAAAACCAGAGGTCATCTGTTTAATGAATTCTTCCCGTGACAGGCCCAGAAGAGGATTATTTCGAGCCTCAAAACCAATGGTCGAACTTGTCTTTGAGCTGAGTCCCCTACCACATAATGATCCCTCGCCATGTGCGGGGAATACCTCCAGGCTGGAGGGGAGTTTTCTCAGCTTCTCGTAAAGGCTTGCATAGAGGTTATTTACCTGTTCCAGCAGGAGTTCGCGCCCTGCCAGGTCCGGGCGACCAACATCACCAACAAAAAGGCAATCCCCGGTCAAAATCAACCAGGGATCATCGCTCCGAGATCTGTCTGAGACAAGAATTGACATCGAATGAGGGGTGTGGCCCGGAGTGCTCAATATCTCAAGTCTTGCCGTGCCGAATTCAAAAACATCTCCTTCTTTGACGGCTTTGAAATCGAACCTGGCCGGAGTGCCTTCAAGGTAGCAAATTTCCGCACCGGTTCTCGACCTGAGCTCCAAGTTTCCGCTGACGTGATCCGCGTGTACGTGCGTTTCAAAAATATGGGTTATTTTCATCCCGTATTTACGGCTAATATGTAGATAATCCTCGACATCCCTTTTCGGATCCACAACACATGCCACCCTGGCGGCGGGGCACACTATAAAATAAGACAGGCATCCCATCCCTTCAACCACAATCTGCTTGAAAAACACCGGTTGGCACCTCCCGAGTCCTCTTATCTCCCCTTAAGGGATTCCCCTCGCTTTTTAAAACAACCCCATCACTGATATATTGTGCCAGAAGCAGGCAAAAACCAGAAACAAATTATGCCCGGCATCTCTTGAATGCAGGTCTATTCAGGGACCCTTTCTTTTATTACCTGACCGATCTTTTTTCCCAGTTCCACGCACTTTTTGAGACTCTCGTGGTCAGGAACAAACTTAACTCTAAGGCCCGGGTCCACGAGTTCTACCTTCATTTGCTCAAGGTACCCGTTTATTATCTTGACAGCTTCCCCGCTCCATCCGTAAGAACCGAAAGCCGCGCCAATCTTGTTACCCGGCTTTAAGCCTTTCATGTAAGTAAGCACGTCAGCCATGGCGGGAAGGATACCGTTGTTCAACGTCGAGGAACCAAAAACGAGCGCCTTCGCTTCCAGGGCTTCCGTCATTACATCGCTCCTGTGATTTACTTTCATATCCATCAGCAGGGTATTGATACCTTCGGAGATCAGACCATCTGTGATGGCCTTCGCCATCATCTCCGTACTGTGCCACATGGTATCGTACACCACCACCGCTTTGCGGCTGGCTTCGTACTTGCTCCACCTGTCGTACGCATCTAGAATAGCCCCGACGTTCTTGCGCCAGATAAGTCCGTGGTCCGGAGCGATCATGTCTATTTCGAGTCCCATTTCTTTCACGGACGCGAGTAGTTTCTGAACGAGAGGCGAATAAAGGAGCAGTATGTTAGCGTAATACTTGGCAGAATGATACATGAGCTCACTGAAGTTTACCTCGTCATCGAAACGCTCCCCTGTAGCCCAGTGCTGCCCAAAGGCATCGCTCGAAATCAAAAGCTTTTCCTCCGGGATATACGAAAACATGCTGTCAGGCCAGTGAAGCATGCGCGTCTCCAGAAACTGGACACTTCTTTTACCGAGCCTCAACGATTCTCCGGTTTTGACAACTTCGTAGGGCCAGTCATCCCTGTGGAAATGGTCCAGGAGATTCTTCTTCCCCATGGTCGAGCAAAACACCTTCTCGGGCTTGATTATATCAATCACTTCCGGCAAACACCCGGTATGATCCATTTCTACGTGATTTATCACCAGGTAATCTATTTTCGAGGGGTCAATTATCTTGCGAATATTGTGAATCAGGTCGCTTTTGAGGTGCTTTTTTACCGTGTCAAAAAGGGTTACCTTGTCATCTACTATGAGGAACGAATTGTAAGTGGAACCTTTGTATGTAGAGTATCCATGAAAATCCCTGATATCCCAATCAATAGCTCCAACCCAGTATATATCCTTTTTTAACTCGAGCGGCGGCATCGTATCCCTCCTTCATGGTTCAAGAATAAAGGGAAAGATACTTCAGCAAAAATATCTTTCCCTGATTCTCAAAAACCCT
>JALXAI010000110.1 GCA_026992215.1 Desulfobacterales bacterium
CCTTGGCAATTTTTTCGGCTTTTTTTAATATTTCAATGGAATCTTCCGGGAATCCCAGGGATATCATGGCAGAAGCCAAACTGAGGGTAAGGTTAATTACTTCTTCAGGATCGCTCTCATGGCCATGCTCAAGTATGCCAAGGGCTTTCTTGTAAAACTTGAAGGCTTCCCAGAGGGAATGGCTTCGCATGGCCTTGTCTGCAGCTAATTTTAAGTACTTGACCGCTTTCTCGCGGTTTTCACTTTCTGAGTAATGATGCGCCAGCATTTCGTAGAATTCTTCGAGCCTATCCTGGTAAATCTCTTCGATTGCCTGTCCTATTTTTTCGTGGATTTCCTTTCTTTTTTTAACAAGCAGGCTTTCGTAGGCGACTTCCTGGATGAGTGCGTGTTTGAATATGTATTCCAGTTCCGGGAAAAGTCGTTTTTCATAGATAAATTCAGACTTTTGCAGGTATAAAAGGTACGACTTGAGCTCGTCTCTCATGCCGGTGATTCGTTCAAGCACCCTGAATACAAAGTCCCTTCCAATAACCGATGCCATCTGAATTGTTCTTTTCAGGTTGTCTTCAAGGCGATCAATTCTGGAAGCTATAATGCCCTGAATGGTATCAGGGATGTTAAGTAGAGACTTTTTCCTGTCGAGTTCGTATTTCCCGGATCGCTGTATAATTGATCCATTTTCAAGCAGGGCATAGGTAAATTCTTCTATAAAAAGGGGATTTCCTCCAGTTTTGCTGAGGATCAGGCCTACAAGTTCGGGATCAGGTTCCCCGCCTCCAAGGACTGACCTGATTAACTTGAGGCTGTTCTCGGTGGAAAGATCGGTTATGCTTATTCTTGTGTAGCAGGAGGTGTCCCCGGGATTAAACGTGTATTCGGGGCGATGAAGAAGAAGTAGAAAAACTCGGTGTCCCGGGATCCATTTAATGAAGTAGTTGAGGAACTCTTCCGACGTTTTGTCTATCCAGTGCAAGTCTTCCACGGCGATTACCAGCATGGTTTCCAGGCTGATGCGAAGGAAGATATCTTTTATGGCTTCGAATATCTTTTCTCTTCTTTTCTTTGGTTTCATTTCCCTGTATTCGCTGTTTTCCGTTTCAAGGGAAAATACCTCGTAGATGGCGGCAAGGATCTGTTTCGGGTTATCGTCGAAGTTCTTTATACCCCGTTCAATTTTCTGGCGTATGACCTGCTTGTTCTCCCCTTCCTTGATGTCGAAGTAGGCTCTCAAAATATCCAGCACCGGCAAGTAGGCCATGGTTGAACCATACGGGAGACATCTGCCTTCCAGGTAAAGAAATTCGTTCACCGGCAGTTCCTGCTTGAGCTCGAAAACCAGTCGTGATTTTCCCACTCCCACGTCCCCTACGATGCCTGCCACCTGTCCCTGCCCGTGCGAGGCCTTTTTATAGAGCTTTTTCAAAACAAGCAGTTCTTCCTCTCTGCCGGTAAATTCCGTCAATCCCTTTGCGAGGGCAGCATCAAGGCGGGTAAGGGCTTTCCCGGGGCTTACGAGCCTGAAAGTCCTCGTGGGGTGCGTTTTCCCCTTGAATTTTATCGATCTTACGTATTCGAATTCGAAGTAATCAGAGGTCATCCTGTAAGTGTTTTCGGTGACAAGGATTTCTCCGGGGACTGCGGCTTCTTCAACCCTGGCTGCCAGGTTCGTGGTATCACCCAGCGCAGTGTAATCCATTCGAAGATCATCGCCTATAGCTCCCACTATAACAAGGCCGCTGTTGATACCAATTCTCATCTTGAAGTCGAGGCCATATTTTTTTAGAATCTCCCTCTCGAAAGTCTCCAGGGATCTCTGGATGGAGAGCGCTGCAAAGCAGGCTCTGCGCGCGTGGTCTTCGTGGGCAAGAGGGGCTCCAAACAATGCCATTATTCCGTCACCGGTGAACTGGTTGATAGTGCCTTCAAACCTGTGAATCTCTTCGAGCAGAATCCTGAAACATGAATCCATCACATGGTGAACTTCTTCGGGATCAAGTCTTTCTGAAAATGCCGTGTAGTTCGCCACATCTGCGAACAGCACTGTTACAAGTTTGCGTTCCCCTTCAATGGCGCTCCTGTTACCGAGGATTTTTTCAACCAGGTGGGGCGGGGTGTAGGAATTGGGCCTGGAGTAATCCAACGTGGGGGCGGAGGGTTTGCTTTTTTCCAGGCGGTGACCGCAATAGCCGCAAAATTTCCTCGCGCCAGGGATTTTGCCGCCGCATTCCGGGCAAACTATTACGAGCTCTGCTCCGCATTCTTCGCA
>JALXAI010000111.1 GCA_026992215.1 Desulfobacterales bacterium
ACTTTGTCATCGAGACACACGGGCCAGCCTTTCTCGCGACGGAAGGATTCTTTTATTTTTCGGATGGATATTGCCTCGCTGCTCCTAAAAAAGATTTCCGCCATCTGTTTGACCGTTTCGGGATCAACGGCCGTCTCAGAATTCAGCAGTTTTCCGTTTTTGATAAGGGTTCTCAGGATTGTTTCCCCGATAACTTCCTTTTGGGTAGTTCCCGCCGGTCTGATTTTCCTTTTTACAAGCTTTTGATTTTCTCCTGCGTACCATACGCGGTTATAAAGGGTAAGAATTTTCCCGTCCAGGTCGTCCTTCTTTTCCCTGCATAGCTTTCTTATCGCACTAATATCTTCCGGCGCCCCCGGTGTGTCGGATTTACCGGCGGAATCAAGTAGTTTCTTGCAGGCAAGGTATGATCTTGCAGCAGCTTTTAACCGTTTTCTTTCCAAGGACGGGTGATTTTTCGCGGCGGCTGTTCTTTCTTCTTCCACTTCCGCGGTTTGGGGTACGACAAGGAAAATCAGGTTCTTATATATTCGGGGTGATTTACCGGCAGATTCATAAAAAGCCCTGAGGCTGAGCTGTTGAACCTTGCTGTCGATAAATGCCAGCTTGGGTTTCGCCGGCTTGTCTTCTATGTCACCTGGGTTTTCGACGCCCGTAAATACGTCAAAATCGCTAATCTTGCCAAATATTTCGCGGCACCGCGCGGCGATGAAATCAAAAATCGCGCGATCATCAATTTCTTTTTCGGCCTTCGTGAGCATTCTGTCGATGGATGTTTTTGCCGGTATGAAGAACTTTCCGGATGATGTATCTTTTCTCAAATGGATGGCGCGTTTTTCTATTGCTTGAAGTGCCCCACGCACAAACGCGGGTTCCAGGCCTGGAAAGGCGGTCTCCAGGACAGCTTCCGGTTCTCGAATCCCAGGAAGAAAATTTCCGGGATTCAGTGCCGCTTCAAGCATGCTGTGGAGCAGGACGACCTTCCACGTCCATTGGTGAACCGGGTATCCGAGAGGGTGAGGGTTTTCTCTGTCAAGTTGCTCTGCCCGGGAGAATCGGGGATTTTGAGCCTGCGAGGCGCAACTTCCCACGTCAGCATCGAGAGCTTCTTTAAACCTGACCGGATCGGGTTCCCCGGGAAGTTCACAAAAAATGTTGCCGTTACTCATGTCCAGATGACCGGTGTGTATAAGGGGTACCTCGAGTTTCCTGTTCCATATGTTCCTTACGGTTTGGGAAAGTATCCCGAGCAATCCCCTGGCGCCTCTGAAAGTTGGGAGCATACCGAACTTTCCGGTAAGAAGATTTACAAGGCCGGGATGGAAGGGATAAAGCTTTTCTATGGTTTCCGGGAATCCTGATTTTGCGGCCTGAGCCGATATTTCAGGGTCATCGGAATACATGTTGCGGTATTCCCGGGCAGCTTCTTCAGCAGCTATGAAATCAATATTTTCAAAAAGACGCTTTGCCATAATTTTATGAAGTTCCTCGGGCATAACCGGAGTGATTGGCTGCCGGTTGAGTCCAGGTATGCCTGAAAGTTCTTCTTGCGGTTGAGATGTCTCCCGGTTGATTCCGGTGGCGTCCCGTGTAGATCCGCTCACATTTTTCGTGATCTTTTTCAGATCGGACGTTTCTTTACGCCGCGCGTCTTCCAGGCCTCGATAAGCTAGCACTACAGCGATGTTACTATGGTTTTTGGCGTATTCCATCAGGGTAAGAAGAAAGACCTGGAGCTGTTTTTCTGCTCCTGGATACTCGATTTTTAGCCTGGCCGCATACTGGTCAAGTTCATCTACGAGGATTACACACGGGTGGTTGCCTAAGACCTGTTCAAAGTATCGTGGAGCGGGAGCATCGAGCGAGGTTCCATCAAGTCCCAGTCCGTTGTACAACCTGTATCCTCCAGACTGCAACGCCATTTCTCCCCACAACGTAAATGCTTTCCCTTTGCCGCCGGAAGGCTTGTGCAGGTCAAGTTCTGTTCCCGTGAGTCCGAGCACCTTTACCGTGTCGGGAACGGGCAGAAAATCCGGGTCGATGAAGGAAGCAAAATGCTTTAGCCTGGTACCGCTCATTACCAGGTGAACAATGCCGATCAAGCCATGGGTTTTACCGCCTCCAGCACCTGCTACAAGCCGACTTATTGCAGGGGCGTTTCCGTCTCCCTTCACAACCCTCAAAAGTACGTTTCTGAAAAGGCTCAATAGACCTCTTGTCGGGTAGGTTCCATCGGTGAAAAATTTTTCTGAAT
>JALXAI010000112.1 GCA_026992215.1 Desulfobacterales bacterium
CAAAGGGACCATCACTGCTCACGTAGTCAAAGCCCTTTACAACACCATTCTGGCGCACAAACTCGATATACGCCTCATCCAGGACAACAATGGTTCCCGCGGGAAGCTTTTCGAAAAATGCCCTGAAATCACCATCGCTGATTGTAGATCCGGTGGGGTTGTTAGGATTGTTCAAAAATACAATCTTCGTTTTCACGGAGCATCTTTCAAGAACATCGTTCAGATCGAGGGTAAAATTTTTTAGAGGCACAGACACAGGTTCGCCGCCAACAGCCTGTACCATCAAACGATAAACCAGGAAGCTGGGCTCTGTAACGATTACTTCGTCTTCAGGGGTGAGAAAAGTTCGGATCAGCAGGTCTATTATTTCATTGGAACCGTTTCCCAGCACAATTCCGTCAAAAGGCAAACCAAACTTCTCACTCAGCCTTCTGCGCAGATAATAGCCACTGCCATCCGGGTACCTGTGCAGCTTTTCCAGCGAGTCTTTTATCGCCTGCACCGCTCCTGGCGAAGGTCCCAGAGGATTCTCATTGGACGCAAGCTTAATTGAATCCGTTATACCGTATTCCCTTTCGAGTTCTTCTATGGGTTTCCCTGGGGGATAAGGGACCAGCTTTCTTATGTTCTCACTAACCAGATTTTTCATTCCATTCGCCCTCGTTGATTCAAGTATTCCGTAAAAAACAGGTAAAAACAGGGTAACTGAAAACCAGAATTGTAAACGTAATAGATTTCCAGGAGAAATTCAACCGTGAGATCCCGATGACACGGTAAACTTGCTTCTTTTTAAGAATGTGCACCGGAAAACTCCAGGTCACCACCGCTCATGGAACAAAACAGGGAAACAACATACGAAAATGATATTCGACTAAAAGGTAAATCCGCGGCAGGAATACAACTTAACCCCCTCGCCCCCCGGGGGGGAAAGATGCTTGTTGCATTCGGTATCTCCGTGTGTTACTTGTGAAGATAACATCATGACTCGAGTGAATCTCCAAGCATTGTGATTCGTTCTAAGCTGCGGGTTATTAGCATCGGGGATCCGTATATTTGCCAGAAATGCCTGAAAAAATGCCCAGAAACAAGAGAAAGAAACATAAAAAGAAATTACCGGTGAAAGCCCAAAGGACCGGCTTAAAAAAATATGACCCCCTGCAACTCTACCTCGCCGAGGTTCGGAAGTTTCCCCTTCTTTCGAGAGAAGAGGAAAGAGAGCTGGCTATAAGGTACAAGGAAAAGGGGGACCTTGAAGCGGCGTACAGGCTCGTTTTGGGAAATCTCAGGCTGGTTGTAAAGATCGCCATGGATTTCCAGCGCCACTGGGTTCAAAACCTGATGGATCTTATCCAGGAAGGAAACATAGGTTTACTTCAGGCGGTGAAGAAATTTGATCCTTTCAAGGGATACAAGTTTTCCTATTATGCATCATTCTGGATAAAGGCATATATCATAAAATTTATCATGGACAACTGGAAGCTTGTGAAGATAGGCACAACCCAGGCGCAGAGGAAGCTTTTTTTCAATCTTGCCAAGGAGAAGGAAAAGCTTGAAACCCTAGGGTTCAACCCGGAACCAAAGCTTCTTAGCGAACGGCTGAACGTCAAAGAATCCGAAGTCATCGAGATGGAACAGAGACTCGGAAGCTGGGAGATGTCTCTCGATGCGCCGATAAGTGGAGATTCCGACACCGATGTTAAGTCATTTTTACCTGCCAAACAGGTCCCCGTAGACGAAGTAATCGCAAAGGAAGAAGCCAGGAGCATACTTAAAGAAAAGCTCAGTAAGTTCAAGGAGACCCTGAACGAAAGAGAGCAAACCATCCTGGAGAAAAGGTTACTTGCCGAAAAACCCATGACATTGCAGGAAATAGGTGAAAAGTACGGAATTACGAGAGAAAGGGTGAGGCAGCTTGAAAACAGGCTAAAGAAAAAAATGAGGTCGTACCTGGAAGACGAGATCCAGGACATTGAAAGTTTTCATGAAAGTTTCCTTGTAGATTGAATTCCAGGCACAGTCATCTCGTTATTTCCCGGACTCCAAAACTCCCGGCACAAGAAAATCATCTCAAAAAGGAGTAGATTAGCACGCTGCAACCCAGCAACCAGCAGTAGAAGGAAAAGTAGTGAAAGGCTCCCCTTTTTATTACGTCCAGCAAAAATTTCAGTGCCGCATAGCCCACCACGAAAGCCGAAAGCGATCCTGCGAGCACAGCCGACAGGCTAAAGGGACTGCTCTCCCAGTGTCTTAGCTCAAGGATTGTCGCACCGACCACTGCGGGAATGAAAAGCAAAAAAGAGTATCTGGCGGCAAGTTCCCTGTCCAGCCCCAGGAAAAGTGCAGTAGAAATCGTTGTCCCTGACCTGGATATCCCTGGAGCTATGGCAAGCCCCTGGGTCAGTCCAATGGTGAGGGCATCTTTCACTGTCATTTCTGAAAGTTCCTTTCCATTGGCTCCACTGCTAAGCCTCGTTAACCACAATATAGTACCAGTTATCAGAAAACAAAAGCCAATGGCACGAAGGGAAGTAAAAAGTCCAACGAATACTTTTTCTCCCAATAGACCAACAATAGCTGTAACGACGGTGCCGCAAGCAATCAAGACGACCAGCCATGAAGTACTACCCGCTTTTTTTTGCGTATCCAGGTTCCTTATTTTCCCAGGCAACGAAGGAACAACCCTAACGATATCCAGTACATCCTTTCGGAATACCACCAGTATGGCAAGCAGAGTACCCATATGCAGGCATACATCCATTACCAATCCGGAATCTCCAAATCCCATGAGTATCTGTGTCACTGCCAGGTGCCCGGAGCTGCTGACCGGTAAAAACTCGGTCAATCCCTGAATAACACCGAGAATAACGGCATGAATAACGTCCACAACCAACTCCCCGCGAGGCTAGCTCAAAGAGAACACTACAAAAAAATGGCGAGTATTGGTGACCCGCCCTGTAAAATCAAACACAGTTACCCGGGGTTCGGTTCACTGCAAGAAACCTACTGTTTTTTTACTTCCTCCCACTTTTCTTCGAACCTGCTCCAGTATATGAACCTCTGGCAATTGGGGCAATTGTGCATCCTGTCATTTTTCTGCAGTTCTATAAAGGTTTGAGGAGGAATATTCATGTGGCATACCTGGCAGACACCGTTATCAACCGCAGCCACAGCAATCCCGTTTCTTTTGTCCTTTATGAAATTGAACTTTTTCAATAGCCCGGGGTCAATTTTCTCGGATATCTTTTTGCGTTTCGCATCGAAAGCCTTCAGCTTTTTTTCCAGTTCCCGGACCTTTTCCTGCAGGAATCCTTTCCTTTCTTCAAACTCGCTCTTTCTGGTCTCAAGCTCCTTTTCCCCGGTTTCTATCTCACCGCTCAGGGCCTCCAGGTTTGTCAGCAATTCCAGCAGTTGGTCCTCTTTTTCCTTGATCTCTCGCTTCAAGCTATCCACTTCCCTCAAGCATGCTTGATATTCCCTGTTGTTCTTGATCTCGAGAAGCCGCCGTTTTCTCCTCGAGAGCTGGTTTTCGAGTTCCCTGATTTCCTGCTCGAAGGCCACCTTTTCCCTGCTACCCTCCTCAAAAATTTGCTTCTTGATGGTCAATTGCCCGGTGAATTGCTCGTAGTCTTTTTCAAGTTTTCGCAATTGCCTCGGAATGGCATTCTTTTCCCTTTCCAGAACCTGGTACTCGGATTCGAGTCTTTGTAACTCTATTAATTGTTTTAGCTGTTCCTGCAAAGCAAACCTCCTTCGAATATTTTTTACTTTTCCTCCAAGCCTAATTCATACAACCGTAAAGGGATCCTTCTCGCTCTCTGCTTCTATCACATCAATATTCTGACCGCACTCCTCAACTTTTAAACGAAAGAAATCCGCCAGCGCACTTACGATCACCCTTTCCGACGCAAAATGTCCCACGTCAAAAATAATAATCCCGTTTTCGTAAGCACACATGGCATCGTGATACTTGATATCTCCCGAGATCAGGGCATCACAACCGGATTTGATGGCAAGTTTTATTACCGACCCTCCGCTCCCGCCACAGAGCATCACCTTCTTCACCGGCGATGACGTTTCCGGGGACACGACAGACACGGTTTCAACAGACAGTTTCTCCTTGAGAATCTCACAAACCTCATCTACTGAGAGGGCTTGTTTGAAATATCCTACTCTCGCTATCGCTTCCAGCAAACCGTCCCCTGAGCCATCAGAACTTTCACGGACACTTTCCACATCAAGTAAGCCGAGGGATGATGCGAGAGTATCGTTTACCCCCCCCCGTGTTGCATCAAGGTTGGTATGAGCAGCCAGGACCGATATGTTGTTTATGATCGCCAGGCGAACACAGTTTCCCGGAGACTCATCGATGTTAATTTTCTTCAGGGGATTGAAAAGCAGCGGATGGTGGCAGACGATAAGATCACAGTTGTTTTCGATGGCTTCGTGGAAGACGTGAATGGAAGGATCAAGACTTACTATTACTTTCCTCACCTTGCTATTCGGGCTCCCGACCTGTAAGCCAACGTTATCCCATGATGCTGCAAGTTCGGCCGGTGCCAGTTCATTAAGCCATCGTTCGAATGTCCCAACAGTGATCTCAGAAATCATGGCAAAAAATTAGGGGGGCTTTCTTTTAGAATGCCCCCCTGGAAATGTTATAATCTCCGCTTTCTCGGCTCCGGGTCTTCATCCGTCCTCTTTCTGTCCCGGAACCTGTCCCGACACTCTGTGCCAGCGTTGACGCTATACGGTTTCTTTTTAAATCTAACCTCATTGTCCTTTTTAAAGCTATGGTGGGCCCACCTGGGATCGAACCAGGGACCGACCGGTTATGAGCCGGTGGCTCTACCATCTGAGCTATGGGCCCGTCATCTCCTCGCTCTATGCATCCGTATTTTATTTTATTAGCTTCAGTTAGGCAAGAGAAATATTGCCCGCCACGGGCTTTTAGCTCTCTATAAAACTCTTGAGTTTTTTTCGGCGGCTTGGATGCCTCAGCTTGCGCAAAGCCTTGGCTTCTATTTGCCTTATTCGTTCTCTTGTTACCGAAAAGTCCCTCCCGACTTCCTCAAGAGTATGATCGGCCTTTTCACCAATGCCGAATCGCATACGCAAGACTTTCTCTTCTCTGGGCGTCAGGGTGGCCAGCACTTTCCTCGTCTGCTCGGAGAGGTTGAGATTTATCACTGCGTCTATCGGTGAGGTTGCCTTTTTGTCCTCGATAAAATCACCAAGATGGCTGTCCTCTTCCTCTCCAATGGGAGTTTCAAGGCTTATAGGTTCCTTTGCTATCTTGAGCACCTTTCTTACCTTTTCCAGCGGGAATTCCATTTTTTCTGCAATTTCCTCGGGGGTGGGTTCTCTACCCAGTTCCTGAACGAGGTAGCGGGAAGTCCTGATAAGCTTGTTTATCGTTTCTATCATGTGGACAGGTATACGGATGGTTCTCGCCTGATCGGCTATTGCTCTGGTAATTGCCTGCCTGATCCACCATGTGGCATACGTGCTGAACTTGTACCCCCTCTGATATTCAAACTTATCCACCGCCTTCATGAGTCCTATGTTACCTTCCTGCACCAGGTCGAGAAACTGGAGCCCCCGGTTGGTATATTTTTTTGCTATGCTCACAACAAGTCGCAGATTGGCCTCTATCAGCTCTCGCTTCGCATCCTTTGCCTTTCGCTCACCGTTTTCCACCCTACGAAGAATCTGTTTGAGGCTGCGGGCGTCCATCCTGGTTTCCATTTCTATGTCTCTGATTTCCTGGCGCCCCTGCTTCGCCATTTCCTCCAGCTTTCTAAATTCTTCCGCCGTGACCCCGAGTTCCCTGGACACTTCCTCGAGTTTATCGGGATCCTCCTCGACCAATTTGAAAATCCTGCTAAGCTCCTGGTAAGGTCGCCCGGTATTCACCATGCATCTTTCGACCTTTTTCTCGGCAGCTTCGAGTTTCACCACATATGACCTGAGTTTATCGACTATTCTGTCGATCTGTTTCCTGCCAAGTCGAAGATCCTTCACAAGGGAATTCATCTGCTCTTTGATACTGGCCAGTTCGGGATGAAACGCGTTTTTGTCAAGGGGCTCATGGCCGTTTCCAAAAAGGCTTTCCTGGATCTGCCTTCTTCTTTCTTCCAGTTTTGCAACGTCATCAAGGAGCCGAATCACTTCTTCTCTTCTGACCACGACTTCGTCCGGGGTGTACTCATCCTCTATGTCCCTGAGTACCTCCTTAAGGCTAATCTTCTCTTCTACCAGATCCTCCTTAAGCTTGATTATCTCTTTTATCCCTATGGAAGTTTCCAGAATCGCATCCAGCACCTCCTGCTCACCCTGTTCAATTCTCTTGGCAATTTCAACTTCGCCCTCCCTGTTGAGCAGGGAAACCATTCCCATTTCCCGAAGATACATTTTTACAGGATCAGCGGCCTTCTCCTTGTAATCAAGGTCATCCTTGAGAACATCGCTTTCCAGCGCGGCTTTCCCGGAGGTCACCATTTGCTTATTTTCCGGTTGATAATCTTCAGGGCGTTCAACCACCTCTATGTCCATTTCTTCAAATATGGCCAGTATATCTTCAATCCGCTCGGGACTGACCATATCCTTAGGCAAAACTTCGTTTAACTCGTCATAAGTCAGAAAGCCTTTTTCCTTACCTATGCTTATGAGAGTTTTTAGTTTTTCGGCCCCGAGTTTTTTTGACATAGGCTAATCTCCCCTTCGTACGTCAATAAGGTTTTGCTTATACAAAAAAACAGGTTCCCCCGTGGAGGCACCACTTGTTGAATTTCCCAAACATAGAGGCTTTTGAGGCAAGACACAATCGGAAGATTCCAGACCATTTATGTTTTTTGCTTTCTCCTCTGAGAGTAAAACCTATTTAATTTATGCCATTTTTAACTAAAAATCAATACCCAAAAATGATTTTTCGAACCTCTCCAGCAACTCTTTCAACCTTTCCCTGTCCCCGCTCCGCTCTGCTTCGCCAATACGTTGTAGCAACTCGGCCTTTTCCCTTTCCATCACCCTTTCTTCAAGGGCCCCCAGCTTGCTTTTCAAATGTTTCATGGCTTCTTCGCGGGAGTTCCAACACCTGGAGGACATCCATAGGTTAACTGTCGCACTTTCGTATCCCTGTTCGGCCACCTCAAGAAGCAGTTCATCAAGTTGAACTTCCCTTTTCTGCTTCCATAGCCCGATTAGCGCCGAGACAATCTTCTTAAAAGAACCATCCGCAAACAGAGATAGCATGTGCTCTGTGTCCAGATCATCCAGAAATTCCGGATGATGAAGCAAGACTTTGAGAATGCTTTCTTCCAGCGGGCAAATTTCCTCTATCGCCCCGGAAGTGCGCCTGATCCCGCTTCGATTTCCCGTCCTGGCCCTGAAGTTCCGGCGCGCTCTGAGTTCCTTCAATCTGGCCGAAATCGCGCTTTCCGATATTCCTACTTTTTCCGCTATCTTCCCTATGTATATACCCCGAATCACCGGGTTTGAAATGTCTTTCACCACCGGTAAGAGTTCATCGACCGCCCGTGCCCTGGATTCCATGGTATCATCGTACGACGCCATTTTGTGCTCAATGTAAAACTCGGTCAGTTCCCTGGCTCCGTCCACCATCTCCTCGAACCTTGCCCTACCAAATTTTCGCACGAAATCGTCAGGGTCTAGATCATCGGGGAGTACCACGCAACGGGCG
>JALXAI010000113.1 GCA_026992215.1 Desulfobacterales bacterium
TGGGGATGGTTCCGTCAGGAGACAGCCTCTCCCTTAAAGACGTGTTGAAAATCCCTCTCAGCGATGATGGCTTTTTTCTCGAAGCGCACCCGAAACTCCACCCACTGGAAACTTCGATGGATGGAATCTTTCTGGCCGGAGCATGCCAGGGACCGAAGGACTTTCGTGAAAGCATTGTCACGGGTGGTGGTGCCGCGGCAAAAGCTCAATCCATTCTTTCCCGGGAAGAACTTCTTCTTGATGGCCTGGTTGCTTCAGTAGACCCGGATGCATGTATAGGTTGCGGGTTATGCGCCGGTGAATGTCCGTACGGGGTCATAGAGGTGGTGCGTGTTGAGGGTAAGAAAAAAGGCAAGGCAACTGTGGTTACCGCGGCCTGCAAGGGTTGCGGAGTATGTGCCGGTGTATGCCCTACGGGAGCCGCGGATACCATCGGTTTTCACGAAGAATCCATCATGGCGCAGATTGAGGCGGCACTGGAAAAGGATGCCGACAAAAAGATACTTGCTTTTTGCTGTAACTGGTGTTCGTACGCGGGAGCCGATTTTGCCGGGGTATCCAGGCTCGAGTACCCGGCGTCACTTCGGATTATCAGGGTAATGTGTTCGGGACGGGTGAACGAGAGATTCATCTTCAGGGCTTTTGAACTGGGTGCAGGAAGGGTGCTGGTTTCCGGCTGTCATCCACCCGGCGACTGCCATTACATTTCCGGGAACCTCAGTTTTCAAAAGAGGTATCCCAAAATCAAGAAAAAGCTTGAAAAAAGGGGTTTCAATCCGGAGCATTTCAGGCTTGCCTGGATATCGGCTACGGAGGGGCCTCAATTTCAGAAACTCGTAATGGAACTGGACGAGGAAATAAGCCAGGATAAAGAGAAAACATAATATGCCCGGGGTTTCAGCAGAAATAGTTTTATGTGACTGCTCTGAGCATCACCGTTCCGATTTAGTCGGTGATGTCAATAAAATTTTGTCTGATTACGGTGTTGTAACTAAAACAATCCGTGATTTTTGCAGGTGGGAAGTTCTGTCCGGATTTCTGGACGAAATTGAGCCCGAGGCTCCTGATAAGCTGCTCGTGGTCGGTTGCGGACGCAAGATAGCGGGTGAATTTCTTGATAGAGTTATCAGAAGCAGGTTTTCCGGGCTGGAGATAAGCTGGCAGGAAATCGGTGACGATGATGCCGTGTCGATTTCTGCCAGGATTATCGGGTGGCGAAACGAACTCCCTGGCCAAAGGCGTCGCAAAAAAAAGATACTGCCCCGGGATCCCGGCGCCGGGGTGCTGGTAGTTGGCGGCGGAGTTGGCGGGTGCCAGGCGGCACTTGATCTTGCCGGTGGAGGCCATCCCGTGGTGCTGGTTGAAAAAACACTTTCCCTGGGTGGCAACATGGCAAAACTGGACAAAACCTTTCCCACGCTCGATTGCTCCATTTGTATTCTTGGACCGAGGCTCGTGGAAGTGGCGAACGATCCCGGCATCAGGCTGTTGACTCCTGCCAGGGTTGATAAAATATCGGGAGTGCCGGGTAAGTTTGAAGTGGAAATCACGCTGTGGCCTAGGTTTGTGGATATGCGTAAATGTTCGGGCTGCGGAAAGTGCGCGGAGGTCTGCCCCATCGTTGTGCCCGGTGAGTGGAACCTCGGCCTCAAACCCGTTAAGGCGATTCATATAAATTTTGAACAGGCTGTGCCTCTTCGTTCGGCAATTTCGAAGGAATACTGTGTTGAGTGCAGGTTATGCGAAAAAGTCTGCGAAAGAGACGCGGTGTGCCTGGAGGATAGGCCCGGGAAAGAAAAGATCGAAGTAGGAGCGATCGTTTTCGCCACGGGTGCGAATCCTTATTCTCCCTTATCTTATGGAGCTTACGGGTATGGTTACATTCCGGCGGTAATAACCAACATTGAATTTGAAAGGCTGGTTTGTGCCACTGGACCCACGGGGGGACGTCTTATAACTCCGGAAGGTGCTCCCGCAAGAACTATCGCGTTTATCCAGTGCGTGGGATCGAGAAACCGGAGATACAACAATTATTGCTCGGGATATTGCTGCACGGCGAGCATAAAGGAAGCGATACTGGCCCTGGAACATGAACCTCACGGGCATGTTACAATCTTTTATAACGATATACGTACCGCGGGAAAAGGCTTCGAAGAACTGTACCTGAGAGCCAAGGAGAGGGGAGTAAAATTTATAAAAGGGATTCCTTCCCGTATTGAAGAAGACCCCTATACCAGGCAGCCTGTAAT
>JALXAI010000114.1 GCA_026992215.1 Desulfobacterales bacterium
GCCCAGAAGTTACCGAGTTCCTTCAACACTTTTGCAACTTCGCTGAATATCTCGTGAAATCTGTCGAGGAGTCCAATTTTTTCCGCCTGCTCAAAGGAACTCCCGGCGGCCCCGCCTGTCATTTTATGCCGTCTGACGGTGGGATCAAAGCCCCTGAACGGACTTTCGAACTGCTCGTAGTGTCTGCGTTCTCTCCTGAGGATATCCGAACAATCAAGAAGCGGCTGTATTTTTATCCCCGGCGCCCTGTACCCGTAGTCTTTTAGTACCTGCAGGAGCGTCAGGGCCGGTGCCTGGCCGTATACACCACCGAACCCGTGGTCGCTTACTTCGCATATCTTTGCTCCGGCCATTACTGCTTCACACATTCTGCCGATATCGTTTCCGTCTGTGTTGTGGCCGTGATACTGGATGATTAGATCGGGATAGGCCCTCGAGATGGCGTGGACGAGCTGGCCGATTCTCCTGGGCGATCCGAGCCCGGAATGATTTTTTATCCCCAGGATAATGTTTTTGCCGGTGACATCGAGGATTTCTCCGACCTTGCTAACGTAGAATTCGTCCGTATGCTCGGGGCCGGTGCTGAAGCATACGCATGGCATGAGAATCTTTCCGGCCTTCTTTACTTCCTCGAAAACGGGAATCATGTTCGGAACATGATTCAAGAAATCGTAAACTCTCCAAACATCTACGTACCTGGCAAACTGTCGCACGGTAAAGCGGATAACATTTTCCGGGTAATGCCTGTAACCGAAGAGATTCGCCCCTCTGCAGACCGTCTGTAAAAGCGTGTTTGGCATGGCCCTTCTTACCAGCCTCAGTTTCTCGAACGGGTCAATCTGCTTCCTGAGGATATCCACGTGAACCGATGCCCCACCTGAGATTTCAAAAGAGAAATAGCCTGTTTCGTCCCTGAATGGAGCCACTTTCAGGGTAGTCTGCGGCAGAATCCTGTTCTTGAAATCGGACTGCGAGACGTCTCGTTCGTTATTGGTAAGAAAATAGCCGGGGGTTTCCCTCAGAGCATCCAGGATATCGTCACTGCTCATTTTGGGTGTAATCAAGTTTGACTTGCTCATATCTAACTCTCACTGCCATGCCGGTTTAATATATAAAAGGGTTTTTCCTGTAAGCATTTATGTCCGCTATCAGTTTCGCGATCTTGTCCATGTCTCTTTCTTCTTCCACGTAATCCAGAAGGTGGGGGTGCGTGTCAATATAGGAAGTATCAAAGCGCTGGTTTATGAAGTCCGGATCGTTAACTATTTGCTGAAAATACGGAATTGTCGTGTTGACTCCAAGAATGACAAAATTGCTAAGAGCCCTCCTCAGCCTGTCCACGGCTTCCAGCCAGTTGAATCCGTAAACGGTTAACTTCACAAGCATTGAATCGTAATATCTAGGGATTTCGTATCCCTGGTACACCGCTCCGTCAAGGCGGATTCCGTGGCCTCCGGGGGATATGTAAACCTGAATTTTCCCCGGGCTGGCAAGGAAGTTGTTTTTCGGGTCTTCCGCGTTGATCCTTAGTTCTATGGCCACTCCCCGTTCCACCACATCATCCTGTCTTATGGAAAGGGGTTGATTGGATGCAATTTTAAATTGTTCCCTGATGATATCGATGCCGGTAATCATCTCGGTCACCGTGTGTTCAACCTGTATCCTGGTGTTAACCTCCAGGAAATAAAACTGGTCGTCCTCGTCAATCAGGAATTCGACAGTTCCGGCGCTTTCATATTTCGCTGCAATGGCCGCGGTAATGGCTGTATCACATATCTTTCGTTTCAATCTTTGAGGCAAATTTGCCGGGGCGATTTCTATCAGTTTCTGGTGCCTTCGCTGTATGGAACAGTTTCTCGTTCCCATGTGAATCACGTTGCCGATCTGATCCGCCAGTACCTGGACTTCCACGTGGCGAGGGTTGGCAAGGGTCTTTTCAAGGTAAATCTGGTCGTTTCCGAAGGCCATTTTGGCTTCGGAACGGGATCTTTTTAATCCATCCAGGAGAGATTTTTCATCCTCAACCATCCTGATACCTCTGCCACCGCCTCCTGCCACGGCCTTTATCATGATCGGAAAACCATGTTCTGATGCAAATTCAAGGGCTTCCTTTTCACCTTTTGTGCCATCGCTGAGAATCTCCGTGCCGGGAATAACGGGAATGCCCGCGTCGGTCATGATTTTCCTGGCGATCACCTTGCTACCCAGGTTTTTAATAACGTCGGGGGGAGGACCTATAAAAGCCAGC
>JALXAI010000115.1 GCA_026992215.1 Desulfobacterales bacterium
TGAGAGCCAGGAACCCTGATTTTGGTATATTCTGGGGCATAGAATCCGATATTCTGCCCGATGGTTCTCTTGATTACCCTGATGAAATACTGGCAGAATTTGACTACGTTATAGGCTCGATTCATTCAGGGTTTAGCAACGACATGGATAAAATGATGAAAAGGCTCATCACTGCTCTGAGAAACCCTTTCCTGACCATTCTTGGTCACCCCACGGGACGCTTGCTTCTGGGAAGACCCAGCTATGCCGTGGACATGAAGGAGTTAATCGACGTGGCCAGGGAAGAGGGGAAAATTATCGAGTTGAACGCAAACCCTCATCGCCTTGACATCGATTGGAGGTTTTGTCCTTACGCCAAAGAGCGGGGCGTAAAAATCTGCATTGCCCCTGATGCTCACAGCCAGGAAGGGATACACGATGTATTCTGGGGTGTTCACATTGCCAGGAAGGGGTGGCTTGAGAAGTCCGATGTTATAAATTGTATGTCATTTAAAGATATCAGCAACTTTTTCAAGGCAAGAAAATCTTTTTGAAGGTCGAATGTTCGCCATACAGACGCCTTGTAGCCCAAGACTCGGGTTATTCGGGACCTTTTAACGAACCTTTCAGGGTAGAATCGATGAGAATAATGACGATGAACTTACGGTTTCCCAATCCGGATGACGGGGACAATTTCTGGTACCTGCGCAGAAGGGCAGTGGTAAAGTTAATTCGTTCGTATTCGCCCGAGCTTCTTGCGACCCAGGAAGGGACAAAGCCTCAGCTGAGTTACTTGAAAAGAGAATTACACGGATACTGCCTCTTCGAAAAATACCGGGTCTGGGACGACAGGTGCCAGTACCCCAGCATCTTCTACAGGGAATCTTCTATTCGATCCTTCGACGGGGGAGAGTTCTGGCTTTCGGAGACTCCCGGGGTTCATCTTAGCAAAAGCTGGGGAAGTGCCTTTCCGCGAATGATGTCCTGTATGAGGGCAAGGGAGGTTTCTTCGGGCGAACTTTTCTGGTTTGCTACCACACATCTTGACAATATATCTTCGGAAGCACGGGTACGCCAGGCGGAAATAATAAGGGGATGGTTGGAGGCTAGAAAGGAACCCGTTATCCTCGCCGGGGATTTTAACGATGTTCCCGGATCCGAAGTTTACAAACTCCTGGTAAAACCATCAGGCTCTCTTCTGGATACCTGGAAGCTTCTGGGAAAGCCAGAAAATCAGGCGAGTTTAACTCACCATGGCTTTACAGGCGTACCGCAATGGGGACGCCTTGACTGGATTTTAGTCGATGAAAAATTCAAGCCTGTTAATGGGGATCTGGCACGGGAAAAGATTGACGACAGGTACCCTTCCGATCATTTCCCTTACTGGGTGGATGTGGAAATATCGTAGGCGATAAGGAAACATTATCAAATTCTAAATTGAGAGGTGAGTGGTGAAAACAACAGTTAAAGTAGCGATTATTCAACCCAAGCCGTACCCCCAGTTCGATGATCCCAGGAACGTGGGGCACGCGCTTCTGTTGCTGGAACGCTGCAAGAGGAAAAACCTGGACATTATCTGTTTTCCTGAATATTTCCCGTGGAATGGCGAAGAAGAAATAGCCGCGCAGGCACGAGCGCTGAAGACATATATCATTGCCGGAATCGTAGAAGCTTCGGGAGATAACCTTTACAATACCGCCACGCTTTTCGGACGTGATGGCCGAATCCTGGGCAGGCAGAGGAAAAAAAGTGTTGGCGCCCTGGAACGTCATAGCTTTGGTATCTCTCCGGGCAGGGAACCTTATGAGATCTTCTACACCGATTTCGGGAAAATAGGTATGCCCGTCTGCATAGACTTCTGGGGACAGCCCCAGGCCGGGCAGGAACTAACGGACAGGGGCGCTGACATAATCTTTAATATAGGTATTTTTCCTATTCTCCGCGGTCACTGGCGTACAGCATGCCTGGTAAGGGCATTCGAGAACTTTATTCCCATAGTTGGTGTTAACACGGCGGATTTCAACTGTCTTATCGGCAGCAGACGTTATCACCAGTACGGTGGTCACAGTATGATCATAGAACCACCAAGGCTGTTGGACAAGGATCATTTCAGGCGATGGTTGAAAAGCCTTGATAACATAGAGGACTGGGTAAAGGTGGAACTGGACGAAACCGAGCAGGTATATTTTGGAGAAGTGGATTTGAATTCCGGAAAGAGATTCAGGCGCGATTTCTGGCAACGGTTTGGATTTCAACGCTGACAGGGATACCGAGGAGAGAAAGGCATGGGCAAGCGAAAGATATACCTGCAGATGAAGACGCTCGAAGAGGCAAAAAGCGAGTTATTATCAAAGTTTCGCGGAAAGAGAACGAAGCCGGAGACCGTGCCCGGCTCGAAAGCCCGGGGAAGAGTTACTGCTACTCCCATCTTTGCACGCAGATCGGTCCCCGGGTATCATTCGGCAGCCATGGACGGGATCGCCGTGAGGGCTGAAACAACTTTTGGAGTAACAGAAGAACACCCGAAGGTGCTGTCACTGGGCAAAGACGCCGTTTACGTAGATACCGGAGATCCTCTGCCGGAGTTCGCCAATGCCGTGATCATGATTGAAAAGGTTCAGCCCCTTGATGAAAATTCAGTGGAAATAAGGACTGCCGCGTACCCCTGGCAGCACGTCCGGAAGGTGGGGGAGGATATTGTTGCGAGGGAAATGTTATTCCCCAGGAATCATGAACTCACCGCTTATGATGTGGGTGCCTTGCTTGCGGCAGGCGTGCTTGAAGTACAGGTCTACAGGAAACCAAGGCTGCTTATTATTCCCACCGGGAATGAACTTGTTAGTCCCGAAGAAGCGAGTGAACGGGAACTTAAACCCGGTGAGATCGTCGAATTTAACAGCTCCGTTCTGGCGTCCCTGGCAGAAAAATACGGTGGCGAAGCGGAGATACACCCCATTGTTCCTGACGATGTAGACCGGATCAGGGACTCATTGAGGAAAGGAATAGAGGGTCCGTATGATATTGTTATCGTTAATGCGGGTTCGTCATCAGGCACGGAAGATTTCACGGCTCAGCTCATCAATGAACTTGGTGAGGTTTTTGTCCATGGTGTTACGATCATGCCCGGCAAGCCCACGGTGCTGGGAAAGGTTCAAGGGAAACCTGTTATAGGGGTGCCGGGTTATCCTGTCTCGGCCATTGTTTCTTTCGAAGAATTCGTGGTTCCGCTGCTTTACCGGCTCCGGGGACTTCCGGAACCGCCAGGGAAAAAGATAAAGGCAACCATGGGCCGCAAGATTCCTTCAAAACTCGGGCTCGAGGAATTTGTCAGGGTTATCCTCGGGAAAGTTGGAGAAAAAACCATTGCATCACCTCTTTCCAGAGGTGCAGGTATTATCACTTCGCTTACAAGAGCTGATGCCATGGTTCGAATTCCTCATGATACCGAGGGAATTAACGAGGGAGAAGAAGTTGCTGCCCAGCTGTTGAAACCCGAGTGGCAGATCGAAAACACCCTTGTCATGATAGGAAGCCATGACAATACCATCGATATCCTGGCAGACGAGCTGGTCAGGGTTGATGGGAGGTACTTTCTGACCTCGAGCCATGTCGGCAGCATGGGTGGTCTTATGGCCATAAAACGCGGACATGCTCATCTTGCCGGTGCCCATTTGCTTGACCCCGAAACGGGAGACTACAATTTTCCGTATATCAAACGCTACCTGAAAGATATACCGGTAAAGGTGGTCAACCTTGTTCACAGGGAACAGGGGCTTATAATTCAGAAAGGTAATCCCAAGAACATACGAGGACTGGAAGATCTCACAAGAGACGACGTCGTGTTCGTTAACCGCCAGCGAGGTTCCGGCACACGGATTTTGCTCGATTTTCGGTTGAGCCAGCTCGGTATCAGTGGTGACAGGATTAAAGGGTACAGGCAGGAAGAGTTCACACACATGGGCGTGGCAGTAAACGTGCTTAGTGGATCTGCAGACGTGGGGATGGGAATTTATGCGGCCGCCAGGGCGCTTGATCTTGATTTTATTCCGGTGGTATCCGAGCGCTATGATCTCATAATTCCCCTAAAATTCTGGAACGACGACAAGATCAGGCTTCTTATCGATATTATCAGAAGCAAGGAATTCCGGGACAGGGTTCTTGAACTGGGGGGCTACGACGTCTCTGATACGGGCAAGGTCCTGGTTCCCGGAGCTTGAAGAGGGGATATGAAGATGTCGAAATACCTTTGCATTCACGGTCATTTTTATCAACCACCCAGAGAGAATCCGTGGATCGAGGAAATAGAAGTCCAGGACTCAGCGGCTCCGTATCATGACTGGAACGAAAAAATATGCGTGGAATGCTATCGTCCCAACACCGCGGCAAGACTCGTGGACGAGAAAAACCGCATCACCGGCATCATAAATAACTACACGAAACTCAGCTTCAACGTGGGGCCAACCCTTCTTTCCTGGTTAAGAAAAAAGATGCCGGATACCTATGGCCAGATAATTAAGGCGGACAAAATAAGCAAGGAAAGAAACCACGGACACGGCAATGCCATCGCCCAGGTGTACAACCATATGATTATGCCACTTGCTTCGCGCCAGGACAAAATTACCCAGATCAAGTGGGGCATAAGGGACTTTCTTTACCATTTCGGGCGCGTACCCGAAGGAATGTGGCTGGCCGAAACCGCCGTGGATACCGAAACTCTTTCCATAATGGCGGATGAAGGCATAAAATTCACCATTCTCTCCCCTTTTCAGGCTCGGGAAACAAGGGATTCTTCTTCCGAACAGTGGACGGACGTCGGTGGAGGAAAGATAGATACCACCATGCCCTACAGGTATTCCCTTCCGAATGGCAGGGAAATATGCCTCTTTTTTTACAACGGTGATCTGGCCAGGGGAGTGGCGTTCGAAAATTTCCTCTCCGACAGCCGCCTCCTGGTAAATGCCATCAAGAAATCTTTTCCCGGGAACAGGGAACACTGCCTCGTGCATTACGCCACCGACGGCGAATCCTACGGTCACCACTTTCAGTTCGGTGAGATGGCTCTGGCCGCCGCGTTCCATACCCTTGAGCAGGAAGGAGAAATCACCATCACCAACTATGCCAATTACCTGGATCTATTTCCGGCACCGGCAGAAGTCCGGATAATAGAAAACTCGTCGTGGAGCTGTGCCCATGGGGTTGAGAGATGGAGGTCTGATTGTGGATGCAAAATAGGCGCGCACCCGGACTGGCATCAGAAGTGGCGAAAACCCCTGAGAGACGGGCTCGACAGGCTTAGAGATCAGCTGGCGGAATTCTACGTGAAGATGATGTCGCCTTTTACCGATAATCCCTGGACAATAAGGAACAACTACATAGACGTGATACTTAACCCCGGATACAAAGACATCTTCTTCAAAGAAAACTTCGGCAGCGAATTATCCGAAGAGAACACGAGCCTGATTCTTCAACTGCTCGAGATGCAGCGGTGTTCCATGCTGATGTTTACGTCGTGTGGCTGGTTTTTTGACGAGATATCGGGGATTGAAACGGTGCAAATACTGCGATACGCGGCCAGGGCAATTCAGCTGGCACTGTCGGCCGGCGCCCCGTCCTACGTGGAAGATGATCTGCTCGGCGCTCTGGAAAACGCCCCCAGTAACGTTGCCAGGTACGGGAACGGCCTGGGAGTTTACAACCAGGAGGTAAGACCGGCTATTACAAGCCACGAAAAGTTGACCGCCCACTACGGCATTATTCTCTCGGCAACGGACGAAAAAAGAGAACAAATCTTTTGCTACGACTTTGAAAATCACGATTATAGCCCTTTCAGCGGATCCCCGGTGCCGTGTTTTATATCCCGTGTTACGTGTAAAGACCGGCGAACCGAAAAAGAAGAGCAGTTCGTTTTGAGCGTAGCCCATTTTGATGGCCTCGATTTCAGGTGTTCCATTATCCCGGCAGCGGGCACCGACGAATACGAAAAAATAAAGTACGAACTTTCCGAAAGGCTCAGCGGCGCATCCGTGAGCGAACTGATACACTTTATGGACGAGTATTTTGGCCGGGACTATTACACGGTCGCTGATTGCTTTCTTGACGAACGTCGCATCCTGGCAAGGCAAATTTCCGACAGGTCCATCGAACGTTTCCTTAATTTTCACAGGGTTTACTACGAAGAAAACAAACACCTCATGATGTATCTAAGGAGAATAAACGTACCTGTTCCGGAGGATTTCCTCTTGAGCGCAAGGAAGGCTCTCAGTGAAAAGCTGAAGAGCGAGGTGGTGCGCGCGATAAAAGAAAGAGATCTCGATTTCATGAAGAGAATTTTAGAGGAAGCGGGAAAATGGAACGTTGACCTTGATACGGAGGACGTGGAAAACATAATCGGAAGCAATTTTTTGAGCAAGCTGGAAAAGTGCACCTACGACTTTCCGGTTGATATCATTGAAGATATTAATGTTCTTATTGAACTTTGTACCATGCTCAACAGGAAACCAAACCTCTGGAAATTGCAGAACGTGTTCTACGACATCTTAAACGCTCCCGGGTCGGGAAACAGAGATCCCGGTAGCGTTGCCGGGCTGTTTATCGCGAAATTAGGCGAGTTTCTTAACTTTAACCTCGAAACGGAGACTCGAGAGGAGACGAGCTAAAAATGGGAAAACTCAGCCTTGTATTTGCCATACATTCTCATCAGCCCGTGGGAAACTTCGATCATGTGATACGACAGGCTTACGAGGATTGCTATAAGCCTTTCCTGGATGTCGTGGAACAGTATCCTCATTTCAGATTTGCGTACCACATTTCCGGTCCGCTGCTCGAATGGATCGAAGAAAACGAGCCTGAATATTTTGAGCGGTTGAGAGCGCTCGTTGAGCGCGGGCAGATCGAAATGCTGTCCGGAGGTTTTTACGAACCAATCCTGGCAAGTATTCCTACCCGGGATGCCGTAGGCCAGATGAAATTCATGAACGGGTACATAAAGAAGAATTTCGGCCAGGAAGCCGAAGGCTTCTGGCTTACCGAGCGAATCTGGACGCCGAATCTGCCGTACAAGATATCGGAAGCCGGACTGAAGTACACCTTCGTTGATGATACGCACTTTTTATACGCGGGTCTCGGAGACGACGAACTGTTTGGCTATCGGTACACCGAATCCGAAGGCCACAGGCTGGCAATATTTCCCGGCTTGAAAGAACTGAGGTACTCCCTGCCTTTCAGGAAGGGAGAAGAGATTATCGAGATGCTCAAAAAGTGGGCGGATGACCACGGGGACATTGTGGTTAGCTACGCGGACGATGGAGAAAAATTTGGCGTGTGGCCGGGGACTTACAGGTGGGTGTATGAAAAAAAATGGTTGAAGAACTTCCTGGAATTGCTTGGAGCAAACGAGTCCTGGCTTAACGTGATCCTGCCGCGCGAAGTGATCAGGAAGTATCCAGCGTCTGGAAGAATTTACATGCCCACGGCTTCTTACGAAGAGATGCTCAAGTGGGCGCTTCCGGTTAAATCAGGGAAAAAGATGCTAAGGGTTATCCGGGCACTGGAAGAAGCAGGGTTGTACGAAGAAGCGGCTCGTTTTCTTCGCGGAGGCCTCTGGGACAACTTCCTGGTTAAGTACCCCGAAAGCAACGTAATGCACAAGAAGATGGTTTTTTTGAGTGAGAGAACCGTGGGGGTGGAAGATGCGCAGAGAG
>JALXAI010000116.1 GCA_026992215.1 Desulfobacterales bacterium
AACGTGTGAAGAGGCGCATACAATCGCTCGAGTTCCTCCGGGAAAAGAAGCGCACCTTTTGCCGCAACTTCGGGCGGCATATCCTTCGCCAGCTCAAGCCGAAGATCCTTGATCTCCTCCACCAGGCTGCCGAAACCTTCGTCAAAAAAGGCAATACTGCTTTTGCCGTCAGGATCACGGTTAATTTTCCCCAGGGCCTGATTCAGACACGATTCGGGAAGCTGCTCGAAAAACGGCATCATGCCTTCGATAAGGTCCGCCTTCGTGATCAGAACGTATACCGGAAATCGAACCCCGAGTTTTTTCATCAACTCGTCCACGCGCTGACGGAGCTGAAAGCCATCTCTGCGTAACTCGTCAAAGCTCTTTGTCTGAAGATTTTCGACGGATACCGTAACTATCAGCCCGTTTATGGGTTCCTTTTTTCTGTACTTAGCCAGAAGGCTCAGGAACCTGAACCATTCTTCCCTGTCCTTGCTTTCCTCCAGCGGGATCGCGTACCGGCCGGCGGTGTCCAGAATTATGGCATGGTCAAAGAACCACCAATCGCAATTCCTCGTCCCTGACACTCCCTGGGTTCTGCTTGTCTCGGTAAAAGGAGATGAGAGGTTCGCGTTTTTTATGGCCGTTGTTTTCCCGGTGGCGCTTTCGCCTATCACCATGTACCAGGGCAGTACGTAAAGGGGGTTACCGTACTTCTTGAGGTGAGATTTCCTCAGGGCGGTGACAGCTTCCTTCCAGCGCTCCTGTATCTCCTTCAGCCTGTCCCTTTCCTCGGGAGGCGCTTCGGAAACAGGAGATACCTCTTCTCCCGCAATTTCCTCAACGAACCTGTCTTCCCTGCGCTTTGCCCACAGCCGGTAAAGAAAATAAAATATGAGAATAACAGCCGCTTCGCCGAGGATCACCAGCAAGACTGTCCAGAGCGGCCAGTTGAGAAGGAATACCACGGCCACCGAGGCAAGCAGCAACAGCACAACAAAAAGAAACATAAGCACCCATTTGAGAATCTTTTTCCACATCCTGACTACCTTTCCTCTTGGTACGGAGTTATAGGCAAAGCTTTCAAGTTATCCCAGAAGCGGTCCCAGAATATCATCTACCCTGCCTTTCAGGACAAAGGTGTAAACCAGAAACAGGATCAAAAACAGAAACGCAGGCGCGGCTGCCAGGATCATCATCTCCCTGGAGACCTTCTTCTCCTTCTCTGCCAGCAGCAAGCTACTTGCTTCATCTTCGGGCGGATAGGCATCCGGGATCAGTAATCTGGTCCTGAAGTCCCCTTTTTGCGCTCCCACGAGGTAATTAAGTTGAGCCTGTTTTAGCTGCGAAATTATAAGCTCGTCGCCCGGATGACAGTATCTGCCCCTGAAACCCAGGCACAAGCACAGGTAAAATACCTCTCTCACCTCGTTTTGCTCAGGTCTCAAATGATTCAAATGATGGAAAAATTCTTCCCCGGCATTCGTCGTTCTAAAATACTCCGTTTGAAGCAAATTGCGCTTCCATGCTTCCCTGTGTGGCCAGTTAACATTCATCATTAACTCATCAATCCACGCGCAGAGAGCAAATTTCGCCAGCTTTATCTCTTCATCGGGAAACCCCGCATTTCTGGCTCTCTGCTCGCATTCGGCAAGAAGTGTCTGCACCCGGGCTCTCACTTCTTCCACCGCGGGCATGGTCACCGCCAGAGTCCTTTGAAAGTGGCACACATAAGCAAACAGGTCGCTGAAACATGCCACAAGGGCACCTTTTCCAAAGCTATTTTCTCTCATATACCACCATTAACTGAGCTTTAAGATCCGGTAAAGGAGTTTCGAAAAATATTCCGATATTCAGCCCTTCCCTTATACGCAGCCAGTGATCCGAATGAGTATCGAGTTCAAAATACGTGGCGTTGGGTCTTCGTGGTAATTCCGGGGGCGGAACGGGAAGGTTTCGAGCCTCAAGTCCGGGCAGAGCACGGGCAATCAGAAAAGGCAGCTGTTCCCTAGAGCCTATTTTTGCCGTCTGCTCCACCATGGATACTATCTCCTTCTTGTCCAGAGAAGACTCAAGGACTAGGTAGTACCGGTTAACACCTTTGAATATTCTTTCTTCGAGATCTGCACTGTAATAAGTACCGTCAAACAGGAGGTCGATGACATATTCAGGCCCGGTGGTGATCTCATTTAACAAGCGCACGATTCTTTCCCGTGCAATTCGAAAGCACGGCCACAGGTCATGATGATCATACGGGGGCA
>JALXAI010000117.1 GCA_026992215.1 Desulfobacterales bacterium
GGATGATGCAGCGGCATGCTGGCTATATCGAATTCGCCTATCCGAATGGCCTCCTGTTCCGAAAAATAGACAAACCTGATATCGGCTCGAAGTGCTTCCAGGTTTATGGGAAAATGGTGATGGTGAAAGAGATTAAGGAACCGCTCTTTCATGTTGCTGTGACAGCCATATATGAAAATCCTGTTGGTAGGGATGAATGCCGGAGCAAAAAACGGAAATCCCATTATGTGATCCCAGTGGGTATGGCTGATCAGAATGTGTATGTCGGTGTTTCCGTTAGCCAGATTACTGGCCAGAAGTGATGTCCCCAGGTTCCTTAACCCTGAACCGGCGTCAAGAATAAGTATCGTGTTTTCCCCCTTAACCTCCACGCAGGACGTGTTACCTCCCACCGTGTTTTTCCCCGACAATTGCAATCTTTCCACATAGCTGTTAATTTCCGCCTCATCGTCCAGATCTATACCTTTTGCCCCTTTAAGAGCCCCTCTTATCTTTTCCTGCATCTCTTCATTGGAGAGGGGTGCCGGAAGCGATCCTCGGACACCCCAGAAAACTATCTTCATCCGGCCAACTCCGATATGGGAAGATCGTTACAGCTAATTTTCGTAATACTTACCCTCTTGCAAATTCTGCTAAAACCGACCACAAACAACTGAAAAACACTTTTTCTTTTAGCCGGCAATCAGTTTCAGGTGCTCGGGTACCACATACCACATCAACTCCCCTTCATGCTCAGGCAGAGAAGGTATATCAATGCACCCGAGACCTCCCATTTCAAACTTCAAACGAATCTTTCCGCTTTCGAGAAGCAGAAAAGATGCCACTTCTACCAGAGAAGGTAAGTGGCCTACAATTAATATATTATTTTGTTGTTCGTATTCTTTCAAGAAATTGATGGTCTCCGCCGGGGGAGCCATGGGTTTTAACAAGGCGGTTTGCACGATTTTTTCAGGCGGATAGCCTGTGCTGTGAGCGATGAAAGTGGCTGTCTGGAGCGATCGTTTCTTGGTGCTGGCAATGATGGTGTCAAATTTCAGATTCATTTTGGAAACCGCGATGGCGACTTTTTTTACCAGTTCTTCTCCTTCGGGGCTTAACGGCTGCTCGGGGTCCCTGTCCTTTGGCAAACATGGTCCGTGTTGCATGAAATAAAGCTTCATTATTTCACCTCCCGAATTTATTTTTGATAGATTTTCTCCGGCAGTTTATAATTGAAAATGGAAGCAGGAATCAGATCATTACCTCTTGCTTTCCCTGCAGGCTCTGGGTTACATGGGTGATCTTGAAACGGTTGTAAGTCCCCGATTGATATGCTGCTTTCAATCTGTTATGTTTCAATTTTAAGTTAACCGGCACCGAGAGACAAGCTGGAATCCAAAAAATAGCGGAGGTGTCAACAATGACTGAAGGATTGCTTTACATTATCGGGTTCTTTATTCTTTTCTACGTTCTGAATAAACGGATTTTCCCAAAACTGGGGATCGGCTGCTGACAGCTCGCAACAAAGGTCGAGGATCGGCCGAAAGATAAAAACTAGGCTTCCCGGATTAATAAAAACGGCGTTTTTCCCTCTTTCTCCTCCTGCTTACGGCCAGGAGAAGAAGCAGCACAATCAGGGAGGAACCTGCGATGAGGAAAATTTTGTTTACGTTCGCGTGTAAACCGAGCAGAGCTATCGAATGATAAACTCTCTTTAATATTCCAGCCTTCGGAACATCTTTCTCCACTTCCAACTCTATTTCTCTGATAACTTTTGCACCCGAAACAATTTTAGCTGTCCCTTCAATCTGTCCTTTTTTCAGTGGTGCCATGAGGCTTTCAGGAGCATCAATAATCAGTTTTATTTGCGATTTCTCTTCAACTGGCACGACCACGTGACCTGACTCCTGCGAAACCAGGTTTACTTCGCTCACCTTTCCTTTCCACACTTTCACGCGGGTCACAGGCTTGCCTTTATCCAGCAGGTCAACCTTGATAAAATTCCCAAATCCGTAGTAAAGGAGCTTCAACGCTTCCGCTTCCCTTATGTACGGCTTGGCCGCCCCCATGACCACCGCTATCAATCTCATACTTTTCTTCTTCGCTGTGGCAATCAGGTGGTACCCCGCATCGGCCACGTATCCTGTCTTTAAGCCGTCCACGAAGTCAGGGGCTTTTCTCAGCAGACCGTTTCTGTTCTTCTGGGTTATGCCCTGGTAAGTGAATTCCTGCATGGAATGATATTTCAAGGCCTGGG
>JALXAI010000118.1 GCA_026992215.1 Desulfobacterales bacterium
GTCATCGTGTAGCCCGGACAAACATTATTGACGGTGACATTGAAAGGCGCCAGCTCATTGGACAGGGTTTTTGCCATGCCTACCACTCCACTTCGCATGGTGTTCGAGAGAATCAGTCCGTCTATGGGCTGTTTTACGGCCACGGAAGTCATGTTTATAATTCTTCCCCACCTTTTTTCTTTCATAACGGGAACAGCCTCCCGCGTCATCAGGATGGTGCTCATGAGATTAAGTTTGAAACCAAAAACCCACAGGTCATCATCGATGTCAAGGAAAGTAGCGGCAGGAGGGCCTCCCGCATTGTTAACCAAGATATCTATGGTCCCGTAATGTTCGATTGCCTTTCTCACGAAGTTCTTTGCCTGCTCCGGTATGGTTACGTCCACGGGAATCGCAATTACTTCTCCGCCAGTTTCATTCTTGATTTCTTCCGCCGCCCTGGGGAGTTCCGGGTCATCCAGAGCCCCGATGGCTATCCTGGCACCTTCCCTTGAAAGTTCCAGAGCAACTGCTTTTCCCAGGCCCATACTTCCCCCGGCAACTACCGCGACTTTATCTTTTAACCCTAAGTCCATATCCGCAAAACCTCCTTTATCCTGAGTTTTCTCCAAAAGGCAACAGATGCCTTTGCTTATATCTTGTTACTCAATGCCAGCCCGTCGAGAGTATCATGAATATCTTTATTAGCCAATCGAAAACCTACCAGGCCAAAAACCATATTGGCTTCAAGGACGTAAAACTTCCCCTTTACGAGGCATATGTCGAGTCCAACTTCATCGAAACCACATCTTGTGGCGACGAAAACGGCAAAATCGAGGGCTTCATCGGGGATATCTTCAAAAGATATGCTGGCACCCTGCGATACGTTATGCCTGAAATCATCTTTTTTGCCGATTCGCCAGTACGCGTGCACTACCTGCCCACCTATGACCACAATCCTCAAGTCACGATTAAAAGACAGGTATTCCTGTATGTACGCCGGAGCGGCATGATGGAGGTAGCGGTCGAGTTCATGGTCCATGGTTACCAGGAAGACTCCCCTTCCTTGCGATGATCCCACGGGTATTTTCGCAACAAATGGATAGGTAAAATCTTTCAGTATCTTCTGCTTTCTGTTTTTCCCGTAGTAGATTTGGGTCCTGGGATGCGGGATGTCGAGAAGGGTAAAAAGTTCCGTCTGCTTGATTTTGTTTCCGAGGTACCTGTAATAGCTGCGGGGGAAGACCTCTTTACGAAGCGCCAGGAGAACGTCTTCATAGTGGTGCGTGGGGTAATATATCTTTGCTGATTTTCGGATAAGGCCAAGATGTTCCGGCGGATACAAGTCAGGGTCCAACCTTACACCCAGTGAACGCACCGCCGGACAGGAACGAAGCCTTTTTCCGAGAGCTATCTTGGATCGTGGTTCGAAAGACATTATCGGTGTGGTAAAGTGTTATTATAAACCCAGGTAAACTTCCTTTATCTCCTTGTTTTGCAATAATTCTTTTGACGGTCCCTGCATTGCGAGTCTCCCGGTGGAAAGGACGTATCCGTAGTGAGAATTGTCCAGTGCAAGTTGAACATCCTGTTCTACGAGAAGTACCGTGGTACCCTGGTTATTGATTTGTTTTACAATGTCTATGAGATTGTCAACGATGAGCGGAGCAAGCCCCAGGGACATCTCGTCAATGATGATCAGCCGCGGATCACCCATGAGGCCGCGAGCGATGGCGCACATTTGCTGTTCTCCGCCGGATAAACTCCCGGCTTTCTGGTTCCGCCGTTCTTTTAACCTGGGGAAAAGATCGTACACCATATTCAGTGCGGGAGTAACGTCCTTTGATTTCTTTCTCCTGAAACCCCCCATCAGCAGGTTCTCTTCCACCGTCATTTGCGGAAACAGCCTCCGGCCTTCGGGCACGTGAATGATTCCTTTTGAGACAATATCTTTCGACGGAACGCTGGTTATATCTTCACCGTCAAAAATTATTGAGCCCCTGTAAGGCTTCAACAACCCCGAAATGGTTCTCAGAAGCGTCGACTTGCCAGCGCCGTTTGAACCAACCAACGCGACAATCTGCTTTTCTTCTATGCTTATGTTTATATCCCAGAGAACTTGTATATCACCATAACCTACATCAAGGTCCCTGATCTCAAGTAACAATGTTTCTCCTCCTAACCGATCAATTCCTTGTACCTTTTGCCCAGGTAAGCCTTGATAACGTTTTCATCGTTCAGCACCTCTTCTGGGGG
>JALXAI010000119.1 GCA_026992215.1 Desulfobacterales bacterium
ACAACAATTTTTTCGTCGCATTCCTTTATGAATTTCAGGAGTTGCAGACCGTCGTATTCTGGCATTTTTAAATCAAGAAAAACTATGTCGAAGGCACCTTCTTTTACAAGATGATGGCACTCTGAAGCATCCGTCGTGGAAGTAACATCAAACCCTTCCCTGGTCAGCAAGCTCTGAAAGAGTTCACAAAAACCTTCTTCGTCATCAACAACCAGAATCCTGCCTTTTTTCGACATGACTAGGCTCCTTCACCGGGATTATGATACTGAAAATGCTGCCCTTACCGGGCGCACTTTTTATTTTCAAGAGTCCTCCGTTTCTTCGAATCAGTTTCCAACAAATGGATAATCCCAATCCAGTCCCCTTTTTCTTTGTCGTAAAAAAAGGGTTAAATATTTTCTGTAAGTCTTCCTCCGAAATACCACAACCTTCGTCCTGAACACTTATACAGATCGCAGGATCCCCGACCCTAAACTCCTTTTCCAGTTTCGGAAGCCTCCTTGAACAATCCATTTTTTCATCAACAAGCAGGAGTGATTCGGGGCGTACTACAGGTAACGACAACTGCAGACAATCTTCCCTGCGTAATTTGATGATCTGTGACTTCACCACCACAGAACCTCCTTCCGGCATTGCCTGCACGGCATTCTTAAACAGGTTCAAAAGTACCTGCTCCAGGTGCTCCGGATCCACTTCAACACGAGGAATACTGGCATCCAGGTCACAGTGCATGGTAATACCGGAAAGTTCCGGATAAAAAAAGAACTGCACTGTCTCTTTAATAATCTCATTGACATCTATAAGCCTTTTCCTGGGCTCTCCAGGGTGAGCAAAAGCCAGCAAGTCCTGAATTATCTTCATGCACCTTCCCAGTTCCTTCTCGATCCTTTTAAGCATCCCGTAATGCTCATGATCCTCGGGAATCTCATCCAGGATATGCTGGGCAAAACCCAGAATGATTCCGAGAGGGTTATTAAGTTCATGCGATATACCCGCGGCAAACTCCCCAAGGGCCGTCAAACTGCCAGCCTGAACCAACGATTCCTGGATTACTTCAAGGTCCCCGGTTGTTTTCCTTAACCGTCTTCGGAGTTGCTGAATCTCACTCTTCATCTCCTCGTTATCCATCCGTAGCCTCTTTAAGTCCTCCTGCATCCTGGTAATTAACTTTTCGGCGGAACTTATCAGATCCGAGATCGACGAATCCCGGCTTTTCCCACAAACATTTGAAAGAAAACTGCGGCAGTGCTCTGTTTCTTTGGTATTCCGAAAACCTGCTACCATTCGCCCACCCAATGCCAGGAAAAGAATAATTGCGGCCATGAGCCATAGGGGCAACAGTAGCAACACAGCGTTCTTGAAGCTCCAGGGTGTTACCTGCAAAACAATAAAAAAGCCGCCCCTGGGTATGATCTCGTATTCGCCTTTTTCGCTTATAACCTCGGAACCCGTATCCCTTGCGAGTTTCAGGTCATGCCACAACTGTGGAGTATCAATCACTATTTCCCCTCTGACGGGATCAAAACGATGGTCAATTATACAAAAGGTTACCGGTGAATCCTTTTTGACGGCAATATTCGAGAGCACTTTCAAGTCTTCGGACTTTGATGCGTTCAGGATTTGTCCCAGCTGTTTTAAGTATGTTTTTGCCTCCGAAGAACGCCTGTAGTAAAAGACAAAACTTATCGTAAAGCAGACCAGAAATACCCCCAGCAAGAACAAAAAAAACCGGAAATCTTTTGTCGCAAAATTTTTACCTGGCATCAAAATTTATCCTGGCATCGATACCGGATTGTTTACCGGGAACAAGATTGTCTTTTTACCAAAACGTTAATGTTTATGGCCTTTTCCAAAGGTATCGTGCATAGTGCTGCTGCTGGTGCCATGCATTGACTCGTCCACCGAGTAGTGCCCGCCTGGTTTTCTCATAGATTCGTGTTTTGAGCTCTCTACGCTATCCATGCATCCTGAGCTGTCAAAGGATTTGCTCATCATTCCGAAAGTTCCTTCCTCATTGTCCATCATTGCCATATCGCTGTCATCTTCCGTAGGCGAATACCCCCGGGGAAACTGCCCCCTGTATCGTGAACCAGCTTCCCTCCCGAAATGCATGATTTCCAGGCCCAGGTGCAATTTTTCCACTTCCCTGTATTTCTTATACAACACTTTGTTTAACTTCCCGGGTTTCGAGGGAACCCGATTACGAATTATCCTTGAAAAACTCTTTGATTTCACCAGCACGGATTTCTCCGGCATCTCCGGATTCCAGAAATAAACTTTCCCTTTCCAGACCAAGAGAATACATTTATCAGGTTCCGTGTAATCAACAACAAACCTGGTTCCTGACACCCCGGCCATCCCTATAGGGGTTGTAACTATCATTGGCAACCCTTTAAACCTGCTTTTGACAAGCACGTAAATTTTTCCGTGTTTAAGTTTTACTAATGTTCCTTTCTCCCGCTCAATTTTCCCCCTGTAGCCAGCAGTCCTGAAAAGTTCACTTACCTTCTCGTTGAGGGTCATTACCTGTACTTCCGTATCCTCAGCAATTCTGATCAAAGCTCGCTTTCTTAAAAGGATATCCGCGAAGGCATGCTGAGTAGTTTTCACCCTGCTCCCCATATTAAGGATCATCCACTTGGTTGCAGGTTCCCATGGGCCCGAGCCTGATCTCATCACTAGCACCGTTCCATGGATTTTCACAATGGTTGCTTTCATTTTTTGTGCCCCGATAGCTACGTGAAAACATCCCAGAACAAGCACCAGGGGTAACCAAAATAGCGTCTTTAGGATTCTGTATTTATAAAATTTGCACATAATCTTTTACCACCTCGACCAGTTTTCCCCGTATGGATAACATTATCTTCGTAATCCCGGGATCGAACATTGTTCCCGAGTGAGCACTTATTTTCTTGAGAAATTCATCCGTAATATTAGCTACGTTCATCTCTTGCTTTCTTTCAACCCCTTGTTGCACGTAAACCATGAAGGTATCTGAAATCATTATAATCCTCGATTCAAAGGGGATTTCTGCTCCTTCAAGACCATCCGGGTATCCTTTCCCATCGTATCTTTCATGATGATGATAAACAATGCGGGCACCTTTTTTCAGAAACGGGATATTATTGAGAATTTCAAAACCCAAGACCGGATGGGTCTCTATCCATATCCGTTCTTCCGGGGTCAAGTCGTTCCATTCCAAAACCTTGTTCGGCATGCTCAGCAATCCAATATCGTGAAATAAAGCAGCTTCCCGAAGAATGCGGACTTCTCCGTTGCTAAGGCCAGCGGCAACTCCCAGCAATTCTGATATTCTTGCTACGAATACGGAATGACGATAAAGATCGGGTGACTTGTGCTCCATGGTTTTCAACAGGGCATGCCGTACTCCTTCGCTGGCTATTTTAAGCTGCGACAAGAGAAGGCGGTTCCTGAGAAGAACACCGGTATGAGTCGCAAAATCTTCTGCCTTTTTCACATCCGCTCGACCAAAGGCATTTGAGTTCTTTCCAAGCAGATACCACCCCAAATTTTCGTTCATGTTGGCTATTTCAATCAGTAACCATGTTTTTGATTGCCTCAATGCCCATTGTTTCAACTTCTCCCCGAGATTTTCGAAGGATTCATTCGCGTTAAGCAAGTAGCTCAATTCCAGTGGCAGATTTTTTTCTGGAGGCCATTCAAGCACGTTAACCTCGGCGTCTCCTGTCCTGAAAATCCCGTACACCCTGTCAGCCTTAACAGTGTCGGCGAGCAGGCTGCAAAGATACTCTGGTGAGGATGACTGGAAGAGGGAACTTAATCTCCGCAGGTGTTCTCTCCTATCCTCAAGCCCCTTTCTGTAGGACCATAGTCTATGGGCAAAGGCCAAGAGAATTCCGGAAATCCAGGAAAGACCAACGGGCGTAACAGGAACAACAACCAGCAAAAGTGCGTACAATGAGGCACCAACGGCCCAGGTGGCGACAAGCCCCAGCAGAAGCAATCCCAGGCCGGTTAAAGGTGGAGCCGTTTCACCTGCAAACCCGGCACTGATTCCCGCCAACACCATGATTATTAACCACAACCACACCGGTGCATCATAAGGTATTGCTTTGCTCAAAACAGCTTCCACCACGTTTGCATGGATTTCAACTCCCGGCATGGCTCCTTCCTTGATAAAAGGAGTGACCCACCTATCTGATATACCTGACGTAGTAACTCCAATTATTACTGCTTTTCCACGAAAAACTTCTTCTGGCACCTCCCCGAAAAGCACACTTGCAGCACTTACCCTGGGAACGGTCCTTAGCCCTCCCCGGTACCCGATATAAAAACTCCCCTGATTGTCAACGGGAATTATAAAGTCCCCCATGACTACCCTGTTTCCAGAAAAAATTATCTCCTGTTTTTTCTCGTTCTGATAGGCCATGGCAATTTCAATGCCGAAAGCAGGCACCGAGTTCTTCCCGTCAGACAAAAATATCGGAATCCTCCTGACCACGCCGTCGGCATCATAAATCATTGCTATGTGACCGATGGCATAAGCATGCTTGCAAAGAAGTGGCTCCGGAAACAATATCTTATCAACCCTAACTCCCCTGTGACTAATCTTCCTGCCAAGCGGTTCATCTGAATAGGCGCTTAAAACTACTCTGGTACCAATCATGGCGCCGGCTAGAACTTCGTCACCGCTTTTTTTTGAATCAAGCATCAGGTCAAAGGCTATAACCCTCGCTCCGGCTTTCTTGAGGTTCGTTACCAGCTCGGCATAAATCTTTCTAGGCCACGGCCAAGGCCCCACCCGTCTTATCGAATCTTCGTCAATTGCAACAATTACCACCCTGCTCTTGTTCCGGCTCCTTGGAATCCTGATGAAAGTATCAAGAGAAATCAGATCAATATGAGACCGGAACGGTTCAAGGAAAGGACATAGCGAGAGAACCAATGAGAGTAAAACCGCTCCTAGTCCCAGCAGCAGACCTGATTTATTTAAACTTTTCCAAGTCACAGTAGTGTTCCCGTTCAACACAAAAGCGCGATGGTGAATTCATACGATTGCAATATTTAAACCCTGAGCAAGCGGTAGGTCTACTGTTTTTTATTGCACAGTTTCCTGAAAGAGCAGGATAAACCTGGCAAATGCCTTCCCAAGCCACGCACTGGCTACATAACGATAAATTGTTGTCACATGCTTGCACCAGATCAGCCGTATCAGACAGTACCGATTCCGCAGTGCACCAGAAATAGGTTTACCATACTTGAGTAATTTGAAAATGGTCATGTTATGTACATGTTTCCTTAGAGTCGCGCTCTTATCGCAACTCTACATGTCAGCGCGATAACAGCGGTTCATTTCTATAGCATATTTCCCGGACCAATCCCTGCTCTAAATGGCGTTTATTATCTCTTAGCACTTCTCACTGAACGAGTCAGCCTAAAGTAAGTGTCGAAATACCCCCGGACTCGATCCAGCCATGGTAAACCAGAAAATCCCACCGATCACCCGGAAATTCTTATACTTTCTCACGGTTCCAGGCCGCACCAGTTCATGATAGCCAGCAGTCTCCTTTTAAGGACAACTGTCACTTAATTTACACAGTATGTAGTCAAAAGAAAACAATTGCTATTTCTCAGGCATACTCGCAGGGTATTTCTCGGCTGGCTTCCATGTTTTTTACGCTACAAATACAATTCTACACTGAACTTCATTGACTATTTTAGAAAAACGTTATAGATGAAAGTGAAGTAATACGGGTTTCTTAGAAAGAGGGTATTGGCCCCACTTATCCTTGACCGGTGACCTCGTAACAGACACAGAAATCAGAATGTCCGAATTTTCAAATACGACCTTCGAGTTTTCTAAAACTCGTATCTTGTTTGACATCTTTCCACGATAACGTAGTCAGTGTTGAACCCAGAAAGGAATGAAATATGCACCGGGTTGATTAAACTTTCCTTAATTAATAGTATCGGCGACAAAACAAAAAGAAATCGGAGGCGTAGCAATGAGAAATTTTATATTATTTTTGTTTATCCTCGCTGAATTTCTCTTGATTACCTGGCAGGGTACGACTTATGCCCAGGTAAAATTCACTCTCGAACCGCGTCTTACGTTGACCACCGAACACGATGATAATATATACTTTACCGCCTCTGACGAAGAGTCGGACATGGTAACCCATATTTCGCCGGGTATTAATTTCAAGGTTGAGGCACCATCGGGCACAATCGATATGGACTATGAGTACCAGCACGTATTTTACGCCGATCATTCCTCCAACGACTCTGACAGGCATTATGTTTCAGTGGACGGGTGGAAACAATTTTCAGATCAGTGGAAAATAACATTGAAAGACGACTATATGAGGTCGGAGGACCCTTATAAAGTACAGCAATTTATTGGCGCTATAAAATACGAGAACCTGGAATACGACTACAATGAAGCACACGCGAGCATTATATATTCTTTTGGAGATGAGAACCACGTTAAGCTTGGTTACCACGACATGTTTTTTAGAAACAGGGCTTCGAACGTTGAGAATACCGAGAACCATTATCCTTTTCTGGATACTGTATACTGGATTACTCCTCCGTGGGGAATACATGTCCAACTTGGTGAAGAGCTCAGCAGATTCGATTACTCGGATGATTTCGATGAATTTCATGGCGGGTTGACATTATTGCACAAACTCGATCTCAATACGCGAGTAAGCCTTAAAAGCTCATTTTCCGACATGAATTTTAACGGAAGCAGCAACGATTACCGTATCTACGACGTGGGTGCGGGACTCTCCAAGGTGTTTTCCGAACATCTGGGAATTTCTCTTGGTGCAGGCTACTACCTACAGGATGTAAGTGATGATGACGACGAGGATAGTGCCAGCGGATATCTCAATTTCTGGGCCAAGTACGAAAAATATTCTTTCAAGTTTGAACTGAGCAAAGGATACGACGAAATCTATTTTGACGGGGAAGACCTGGGGTTTTCTCATTACTGGATAGTTGGTGGTAAGGGGAATTACAATATAATTGACGATCTTTCTTTTTCTCTTGAAAGCTACTACAGGGAAGACAAGTTTCCGCAAACCGAGGATAATATCAAAGAACAAACCCTTTATTTCGACTGCGGTCTAACCTGGGATGTAACCCAATGGCTTGAAGCGTCCGTGGAATACTCTCACCTGAATCGTGATGCCAGCGAGGAAGATTACGAATATCGCGATAACAGGATTACTTTTAACATTACATTATATAAAGATTTCAACTGGTAAGGCATGATGCCTGGTTTTCTCCGGGCAGGTTGCCAGCCTGCCTCAATGCGTGCCGACACCCCGTAGAGGTTCCACGGGTATGATGCCACCGTAAGGTGATCCCACTTTACGCCAGTTCCCCGCATGGATTGCAGTTGATGGGTCTTAATCGCCTGCTGTGAAAGTCCCCTCCTTTCAGCCTAGCCCGAGTTTCCTAGTACATCGTTCCTAAAATAATATTGCAATATGTTACTGCTCATGGTATAATTGGCAAAAACGAAAGGAGCCAGTTATGCCATTTGAAAGAAAGCGTCCTTTGTTGGTCCTTCAAAAAAGAGAGGTTGATTTCTTGGAGAAGATCGCTAACTCCAGAACCGAGCCATACGCTAAGGTAAAGCGAGCCAGGATACTGCTGGC
>JALXAI010000120.1 GCA_026992215.1 Desulfobacterales bacterium
CTCCACACCTGTGCCCGGTGTACCGCAGGAGGTCAAGGAAGGGTTCTGGAGTCATTTGCTGGGTATCAAGAGTAAAGAAGGTAAGGAAGATTTAAGAGACGCGGAGGAGAAAGCGAAGCAGTTGGTGAAAGACGCGGGTGAATCTGGAGACGTGATGAGGATTCTGACTGAAAGCAGGAACTTGAAACCGGTAGAAGAAGACATGTTGCGGCGGGCCGTTGTACTGGAACTTGCGACCCCGAAGGAACTGGAATACACCGAGCATGCCCTGAAAAAGTTTGTAACACTTATCGAATCGAACCCCAGGTCAATGAAAAGGCTCGTAAACGCTTACAACACCTATCGAGCGGTGGCAACCCTGTCGTATGTGGATATTTCCTCGGATCAGCTTGCTCTCTGGACAATACTTTCCATACGATGGCCAATGCTTGCCAACACCCTGATGGATGCTCTGGAAGAGACGGACGACGGTCTCAAGATAAATGTCGACAGGCTTGGAGAGGAATGCAGGTTGCTTCTGGCCGATGAGAATGTAAAAAAAATCCTTCGAGGTGGAGATGAGTTCGGTCCTCTGGAAATCGATACCGTCAGGAAGTTTTCGAGGTTCCGGTACTGAGTATTTCCCGCGTATCAGAACCCCCAAATCAAGAATATGAATATAGTTGCTCACAGGGGCGCGTCCGTAAGGGCGCCGGAAAATACAACCCCGGCATTTGAGCTCGCATGGAAAGAAGGCGCTGATGCCATCGAAGGGGATTTCAGGGTTACGAAAGACGGGCACATCATCTGCATGCACGACCAAACGACCGGGCGGGTTGCCGGCGTAAGCCTCGACGTCCATGAATCGACCTTAAGTGAACTCAAAAGCCTTGATCCGAGCGCGGGCTTTCCCGGGTTTTACGGAAAAGTTTATATTTCCACCATTGATGAAGTGTTTCAAATAGTTCCGGGGAACAGGAAAATTTTCGTGGAGATCAAGGATGACGAGAGGGTATTTCCTGGATTTTTCGATGAGGTCGAACGAAGCGGCCTTGAGTATCACCAGATAATCGTTATTTCTTATAACAGCAATGTCATCAGGATAGTTAAAAGCGCTTTTCCCCGGTTAAAGGCCTTTCTTATAGTAAAATTTCAAAAAAACAACCCTTCTGAATTTGTACCTTCCTGTGATAGGGTATTAAAAACTATGGCTGAAATAAAAGCCGACGGACTCAGTTGCTACAAGGCCAATATTGACCGGGCGCTGGTAACGAAGATCACGGAAAGCGGATACGAGTTCCATGTATGGACAGTGGATGAACCTAAGCTGGCAGCGCAATTCCTGGAATGGGGAGCCGAATCCGTTACCACCAACGTGCCCGGATACCTGAGGAAGCAGCTGGAAAAACTGTTTTGACGCTTAATCGCTACGCATTCTTTACGGTTCTGAACAGCTAATAACGAGGAGGTTGAGATGGACAGGCATCAATCAGCTTGGAACGAGAAGGTGGCTGAAAGCATTATTTCGAACCTGGAAAAACGCAGGATGGAAGGAAGTTACGCGCCGACGTTGGAGCAGGCCACAAGAGAGATCCTGGCCATGATACCGGAAGGCTCTGTGGTTTATAGATGCGGATCAATGACTGCCACGTACATGGGGCTATGGGATGAAATTGAGAAAATTCCGGCCGTTAAGGTTATTAACCCTTACGCTGAAGGGCTTTCGCGGGAAGAATCGATGAAGCTCCGCTTCGAAGGGCTTACCGCTGACATTATGATAGCCAGTACAAATGCAATAACCCTCGATGGCCGGCTGGTCAACCTGGATGGGATGGGTAACAGGGTTGCGGCAATGACCTTTGGTCCCAAAAAGGTCATCCTGGTTGTCGGAATGAACAAGGTTGTGGCTGATCTTGAATTGGCGATCTCAAGGGTGAAACACTATGCGGCACCGGTTAATGCGATTCGCCTGAGCATGGGAACCCCGTGCGTTGAAACCGGCCTGTGCACCGACTGCCGTTCCCCGCAAAGAATTTGTAACGTCTGGAGTATCATCGAGGGACAACTGGCAAAGGGGCGAATTCACGTAAAACTTGTAGGCGAAAACCTGGGTTACTGAGAAGGAGAAAAAGGACATGAAGTATGCTGAGGCAAAACTTGGCAGGATCTTTGTAATCCGGCTGGAAGACGGAGAAGTGGTTCACGAGGTGGTGGAACAATTTGCCAGAGATCACGGCATAAGTGCTGCAGGGT
>JALXAI010000121.1 GCA_026992215.1 Desulfobacterales bacterium
AGAAACAAGGTTTTCGGTTGAAGCGTGCGATTTGTGTCAGGAAGTAATCGGCTGCACGCGGCTCTTCGTTTTCGATAAAGCGGTGGATTTCCCGTGCCGACTGAAGCTGTTTAATAAACGTTTTCAATCCGAGGCTTCTCAGGGCTTTCTTTCTGTATATGAAAGTAACCGGGACACCGGAATTCGCCATCAACACATCCTTGTAGTCCACCCATAGCAGGCCTGCCAGCCGGAAAATACGCTCGATTGCAGCCAATTTGGTTTTTCTAAACGAAATATCTTCCCGCTCTGTATCAACGTAATTCGGCGCTGCTCCCTGTTCTTGCCCTGAAGGATATCTTCCAGCCTCAGCTGATTTTACCTTCTCTTCAATCAATCTTGCCTCTATCTCTCTCCAGTTATACGCACCGGAACACACTTTTTCCGCCAGGGTATAATAGCTGAAACACAGATCGAGGAAATCTTCGGTCAGCCTACCTTCCCTGTTTGAAGCCATCCGAATAATTTCGTGAATGAAAAAGGCGTCCAGCAATGTTTTAGACCTTCTCTCCGTTATGGATCCGAGCACTTCCAGGGGTGCTTCGCCGTGAATAACGCTATCGAGGATTCCGGAATCCTCAAAAATAGTTTTGAGCAACGAAATTCCCTTCGCCGGCACGCCGAATTTATCAGCAAGTTCCACCGGCGGCAGCGAGTCTTCATCCACCACCAGGAAAGAAATGGCAAGGGCTTTCAACACGGATGGTTCTTTTTTCAGGTTGGTTATCATCCCGGCCAGCCTGTCAATCTGAAATTGATTGGCTGCCACATTTTCTGCGGTAAAAGGCCCAAATTCCTGCTGCGCTATCTGGTAAAAAACCTTATGATCCTGGAAAAGTTCCTTGTCTTCTTTCACCAGTGCCTGAAACTTCTTGAGACAACTTAAAACAGAGTTTCCGATTATCCCCCCCGGGCCGGCTCCGGCTCCCTCAGTCAGCTCTCCCGCTTTGGGCAAAAGGTATCCAAGTATACCGGGGCAGTGTTCCAGAAGGAGCGTGAAGTTGTCATATATTTCTTCCGGTTCCAGTAACTGGTTCCGGAACATGACATCCAATTGTTCCAGTATGAACGTTATTTCGGCTTCTTTACTGATAAAATACTCGGCAGTAGCAGCCACATTTGTGATAGCCGAGAGATCACGTTCTTTTGCATAAACGTAATAATCATAGACAGACGTGAAGAGGTCTTCCAGTTTTCTTAGCTGATCAAGAGGGATATTGCCGATTTTTTCATCATTGTATTTATCCAATATCTCTTTGAGGGATTTCAGACTGGCGTGAATATCCACATGAGAGACATCCAGCGCCCCCGTGGCTCTATTACGCTTTAGCTGGAATCCGGTGCCGAGAACAAAGGCGAATCCCGGGCCCCGGGTCAGGTTCGCGTCTATTTCTTTGAAGAACTCGGAATTCAGATCGTCAATTTCAATTGAAGCCAGGATTCTCCGGTAATTATCGATCAGCTTTTCATGGTATTCTCTGGGCATATGCTTGATAAGCGGATTAAAGTTAACCACTTCTCCCCGGGCTGCATTAACGGCCAGCCAGAGAAGAATCAGCCCGCCTACAGGATCCAGGTAGGGAAACAGATGTCCGGTTCCGTGAAATTCCGTCCTGATAATGGTTCTGAGGAAACCATCTTCACTCTCAGGAAAGAGAAACCTCGATTTACATTCCAGGTTTTTAACTGCCTTGACCAGCGTAATTACTTTCCCGATCTCTTGTCTTCTGGCAGGATCAAAATTGCAGAAAACATCCCTTTCAAAGGGCCCCTTCTTCACTATTTCATCCCAGTTATCCAGGTATTCAAATAGATTAAATAGCTTTAGAATTACTCTTACGGCTCTATTAAAAATGTTACCCGGTACCCTGGAATGCTCGTCCTCGTAAACGTCCCAGTCAAAATCCTGCTCCGTGATTTTTTCAAGCAGGTTTTCATATATTGAAAAAAGCTCCTTGATCTGGGCTCTTGAAAGGTTGTCTCCCAGAGAAGCGGATATCTCGGCTACACTCATAAGAAGGCTCAGTCTTAAAATCGAAATCGTCTCCCTCATGCCCCAGGTTTTTATCCTGGAAGTCACCTGACTGAGAGACCGTTCCGGCAATTTGCCCAGAGCTATCCTGCTCAGCGTTGTGTGACCCACCACAACCAGGACAATTTCCCTGAGGATCTCCCGTCCAAGGCCCAATAA
>JALXAI010000122.1 GCA_026992215.1 Desulfobacterales bacterium
GCCCCGTGGCTGTTATCCAGAGTCTGCTTATGACATTGCGGGCGGCGTTCAAAAAGGATTTGCCCCCCAAAGCCATAGAGCTTCTTGATAGAGCCATAAACAGATGCCTGGGGATGCTTGACCTGACCAAGGATTTACTTGAATACAGTCGGTTGACTCACCACGCTGTGGCCGACGAGCCCGAGGAAGACATAGATTTGGCAGGGCTGCTGGCGGAAAGGCTGGAGAGTTACGCCGACCAGACCAACCAGAAACAAATTTCGCTTGAGTCTTCCATTGAGCCTTCGTTACCGCCGGTCAGAGGGGTAAAAAAAGAGTTACAGCAAGTGGTAGATAATCTCGTGTCGAATGCCATACGTTACACGCCATCCGGGGGAAGGGTCAGTGTTGTGCTCAAGGGTGATCGGGAGAAGGGGGAACTTGTTTTCATCGTCAGCGATACCGGGATAGGAATCCCCGAAAAAGATATCCCCAACCTGTTCAAGGAATTTTTCAGGTCTTCCAATGCAAAAGAGTTTGTCGCCGTTGGAACCGGTCTTGGTTTAACGATAACGAAAAATATCGTTGACAAGATGGGGGGGAGTATTCACGTGGAAAGTGAGCTTGGAAAAGGTACCACCTTTGAGGTGCGATTGCCCTTCATTAAGGGGTGAGTTTTTCTCATCGGAAAGAGGTTCTCCGCATAAGGGTTTGAGCAGTGGATCACCAAGTTTTGCGAAGGAGGTAGGAAATGCCAAAAAGAATATTGATAATTGACGATGATAAGGATTTCAGATTTTCGACCAGGATGATACTCGAAAACGAGGGATTTGAGGTTGAAGAAGCGATAAGTGGAGAAGAGGGGCTTAAAAAGGCGGAGGAATTCAAGCCGGATCTTTTTATTATCGATTTGATGATGGAGACCTGGAGCGCTGGCTTCGACCTGATAAATAAGCTAAGGGACAACGAATCTTTTAAAACCACTCCCATGATAATGCTTTCTTCTGTCGATCTTCAGAGCCAGTACGATTTCCTGGAGGTAGAAGCAGCCAAGGGGATAAATGTTGTGGAGAAAAAACCATTGGCTCCCGATGCATTGATAAAGTACATAAAGGCTTTGTTAAAGCTCTGAAATTATCCTTGTGTTCTCCGGTACGTTGAGTTGCGGTACGCATGTATGCTTGGAATCTGGCATTCGTTTCCTTCCTCTGGGCTCTCTGCCGGAGAAAGCCTTCTATTTTATTCGGTGCAAAATACTGATAGCAGTAATTCTTGCTGCAGGATTCTGTTACTACCGCCGGCCCGATTAAAGAATTACCCTTAGCCGAGAGATATCTTCGCTTTTTCTATGGCTTATTTCATCTGTCGGTCTTTAGGCATGGACTTTGCTCATCTACCCAGTACCTCAGCGTTGTTTGAATTTTCATGTAATAAATCGTACGCCTTTTAATAATGAGAATATGGCCAGACTTGTTGTTATTGATGATGAGATTGATCTTTGCGAATTGATAAGAAGAATGTTCCTTGATCAGGGCCATGATGTTGTGTATTTTACAGACGAAGATGAAGCCCTGGCCTGGTTGCGGCAGGAAAATGCAGACCTGCTTATCGTAGATATTCAGTTGAAGAGAAAAACCGGGATTGATATACTTCGACACGTTCACGATCTTGATTTTCGCCCGAAAGTTATAATCATCACTGCGTATCCTTCCATAAGAACCGCAAAGGAAGCCGTTTCGCTCGGGGCAAGTGATTACCTGATCAAGCCTGTGGACATTGATGAACTGGAGAGAAAGGTAAACCGTATCCTGGATGAAACCCGCGTAAACTGAACCTAGCGTGTTATTTGTTAAAAATTTCTTTAATATGCCCTGAAGAGCGATTTCCCTTGTGCCCATGTTCCTTCACATCGTGATGTCAAATTCTGTTTGCAGTGAAATATTATTATTGCACCTTGTGCACATTGTGACGAATAAAAAACCCTTTGCAGGGATAGGAATACATGGAAAATCTCTAATGGTTTCAGATTATTATCCGCACGAACCTGTTTCGGCTTAATCTTTTTATTTGCATTTTACGCTGATGTGGGGTGAATATTTGGATTAAACCGGCCATAAACAATTTCCGTCAGGGCATGTTTTTTGGAAATTCTTGCTTGCTAAAGAATATCCTATTGTATATATTGCCTAAAAAGTGCAAGCGAACGTGGTGTGATTCAGCGGGACGAAGTGGTGGCATTTATTTTGCTGTAAGTTAATGAGTGAAATATGTCACATATTGACGGCGGACTTTTAGGAAGGGAAGCGAGAGCGGCCGCTTTTGAATTATTAGGGAAGTAGGGGGATTTTTCTTTCCTGAGACGGGTTTAAGTGGCCACAGCTGTGGAACAGGCATATGAATCAGTCGTTTCTGGAGACATACATAAACTATATTCTGTCCAGGGTTGACTACGTGCTGCTGAAGTTTGTGACTTCGGTGTTTGTCAGCCTGGTCGGTATCGTACTTTTTTCCCTGTTTCTCACAACCTTTCTTCGCCTGGGAGCCGTGGTGAAAGTACTGCCGGTGGTAATAGCGTTTTTCAGTTGCATGGCGGCGTATTACTTTATTGACAAGACCAGGGACAGGGCGAAGAGGAAGGGGTTGCTGTCGATTCTTGCCGGTGTCACGACTTCTATGGTGGCGTTCTGGGTTTTGAATTTTATATTCAGAGAACTGGTGGACGCCTGGGTACTGGGGATTTTCGATTTTGTTGTTTTTGTGGCAGTGGGAGCATTCTTTAGTGAAATCGGGGCGAGTGTTGCAATTCGATATTTTAAATTGCAGAAGCGTTGAAAATTAAATACTGAAAGGAGGTGAATAGAGGATTTCATTATTACACAGCTCTGATTTTTTATTCTGTAATAATACCAATTATTTAGTAAGGAGGGAGAAATGAGAAAAACGGTTTCAATTTTTGTTGCAATACTTGTTGCGTTTGCCTTTATCGTTGCCGTGCCCGGAAGCGGCAATGCGGAGGTAAAAATTACGGCGACCGATAATTTTAAAGCGGGCTGTACTTTAACGGTGGAAGGCAAGATTGAACCCGGAAAAGACCTGTATGTTGCCATAGCAACGAAAAAGATGTTTGCGCCGAAGGATACCAACGGTACTCACGAAAAGAAAGCCTTCAAGAAGGCGGAAAAGAAATTCGGTTTCAAGCCTGACACCGCGATACCTTTCCTTTATTACATGCTGACTACCAATCCTGATAAGTTCGGAAAGGTTGTTCCCAAGAGATTCGGTGGTCCCTCTTTTTACACGAAAGGTGGCCGGGGACTCTACAGCACCACCATGTTCAAGCTGGCCAAGTACGATCAACTGGATGAAGAAGCGAAAAATTCTCTTGGGCCCATCAAGACAAAGGAGCAATGGAAGTTCTTCAAGTTTGCCCATGAAAAGTCCTTCGGAATCAACACCATTACCAAGGAAGCAACCAAGAAGGGTAAAGTCACCATTTTTGCGCGCAGCGTGCTTGCTGACTACAGCAAGTTCCCCAACTACTGGAACAAGGGAACCACGATACAGCTAGATAAAAACACCGGTGCATTTAAAGCGACCTTCAAGACTTTCCGTCATACTCCACCGGATACTGCTTTTGACGTCTATGTAAACGGCCAGAAAGTAGGGGACTACACTATTAAGAAGAACGGTTTCTGGTTGAAGCTTGCTTTCAGGTACATGAATCCTCTCTGGATTATCATCGGTGCCATCCTTGTTGGAACTTACTTCTCAATGATCGGAGCCGCCGGTGGTATGCTCATGGCAGCCTTCCAGGTCATGGTAGTTCATACCGCAGGTCCCGTGGGAATCAATGCTGCTAACGTTCTTCGTCCATCCAATATCGCTCTCACGCTATTTTCACCTCTTGGAGCCTTTTACCGATACGCGGCGGTGGAGAAGCGTGTCGCCTGGCCTGTCGGTATCTCCTTCGGTGTTGGTATTTTCATAGGTTCAATATGGCTGGGTAAATACGTTACGGCGTACCTGCCACTTAAGACATACAAGGAATGGCTGGCTATCCTCGTTGTAATCATGGGTATCAGGACGCTGTACGAGCTTACACCGAGGGTGATGGAGAAGAGAAAGAATATCAAGGCCATGGTTAAGAAGTTCAACGAAGAGGTTGCAAGGGCCAAGGCCGAAGGGCGATCTGCTCAGATGGGTAGAATCGAACCTGTTAAATCCGGTTTAACGGACTACCGTTTCAAGTTCTGGGGTGAGGAATTCAGGATTAACCCGCTTCTGTTCGGTATACTGGGTCTTGCCATCGGTGTTGTTTCAAGGGCTTTCGGTATCGGTGGCGGGTTCTTGCTCGTTCCCAGTATGACCACGCTGGGAGCTCTTCCCATGTACGTTGCGGTGCCGGTATCTCTGATCGGAACCTGTTTCAGCAGTATAGGTTCGTTCATAGGTTACCTGATTGCAGGGTACCTGCCTGACCTGTGGCTGGCCATCGCTATCATTATTGGTGGTTTCGTAGGTGGTATGCTGGGAAGCCGGGCGCAGAAGCTGTTCAGCGAAATTACGCTGAAGTGGATCCTGGCCTTGACGCTGTTCTTCCTGTTCTTCAGGTTCTTCAAGATCGAAATCTGGATCTAAGAGCGACTCGAAAATGGGAACTCGCGCCCTTTTGCCTTTATCTGGCGGGTGGAAGGGCACGAGGGATAGCCTTTGATCGATATATTCCCGGGGGGCTTCCCCGGGAATATTTATTTTGGGAAATTATAAGAATTTTGTGGTAAAAGAAGCTACTATGGACGGGTTTCTTGATTATCTCTGGCTGAAGATACTGTTTGTGATACAGAACATTAAGCTGTTTCTGGACACCCTCTTTTCGCCTCTGAACGTGGTGGGACCGGGATTTGCCATTTTCGTGATTGTTTGCATCACTTATACCATGGTTCGATTTTTTTCGAGGTACAAAACGAAGCGCCTGGTAAAGCTGGAAAAGGACTTTATCCACTGGTACAACATCAGGCAGGAAGCCATGAAGTGCGAAGACCGCGAAAAGGGAAAGCTTCTGGCCAAGAATGTTGACCAGGCCACCCTGAACAGGGTTTATTATGACTATTTCTTTGAAAGATTCATGGTGAGCCTGATAACTAGGTATCTGCCCATTTTCAGTATGCTCGCTTACGTGAACGAAGCCTACAAACCCGACAATTTGCTCAAAATGGTCGGCAGGACATACATATACAAGTTCGGAAGGTACCATGGCAAGCCTATAGAGGCGGGCGCCGTGTTTATATTTTTTATATCCTACCTTGTGGTCAGCACCGGATGGTTCCTGATAAAATTTATGTATTCAAAGCTGAGGCCGGCGCCTGAGAAATCATCGACTCGGGAAGCGCGGGAAACCGTCCAGTGACAGAAAACGGCAAAATCAAACCGGGGCAAGGGATGTCACAGGTTATTGCGTTTATTGGAAATCCCGTCTGCATAATTCCTCCCCCGGTATCCTAAAAGCGAGGTTCTGCTGGCGCATGTCAAGGCGGGAGGGGAATTTCGCCTGTTCACCTCTGTTATTCTTTTAAGAAAGCAAGTATTGCTTCTGCCAGTGCCCCTGGTTGTTCCAGGTGCACCATGTGGCCGGCCCCCGGGATAAGTTTGAGTGCGGAACCCTTTATTTTTTCGGAAAGTTCCTTTGATAGTTCGGGAGGAGTCATGATGTCGTTTTCTCCGCAAGCAATAAGAGCAGGCCGGGGGAAGGTATCGAGTTCTTCTTCCCCGGAATAAGTGGAACACGCGTACATATCGTTGTAAAGGACTTCTCTTCCCGCTTCAATCATCATCTCCATGGCTTCCTGCACCAACTCCCCGGGGGCTCCCTTTAAGAAACTCCATTTTGCCATGTTTGCAACCCAGGGCCTGAAATCGTCTCTGAGCCCGTCTAAAAGCCTGGGATTCACCTTGAGTCGTGCCCCTGTTCCCACCAGTATCCCCCTTGTAACCCGGTGATCGGTGGAAGCGACCTTGATTGTAATAGCTCCCCCCATGGAATGGCCTGCCAGTGTCACATTCTCAAGGTCCAGCTCATCCAGAAAACCCCGTATCTCGCGGGCAAAACCCTCCACGGAATTGATCTGGTAACAGCTCGAGTCTCCGTGGCCGGGAAGATCCACCGCTATGACCCGATGATAATCAGGCAGACCATCAAACAGCCTGGCCCAGATTTCTGCCCTGTTGCCGGCACCATGGACAAAAACCACGGGATCTCCTTCGCCTCGCTCCAGGTATGCCATGTAACCCCAGTCTCTCAATACTTTTCGCTTTTCCATGACTGCGTTCCCTTTCCCGTTGACCTGAGTGGATTCACTGTTATCGGGGGATCTTTCGGTTCCGTTCTTTGATATTTTCTCATATAAAACAGGAAAGTCCGTGAAATTTCAACGGGTATTTTTGGCCATGCAAGTATGTTGATCAATTACGCATCGCGGCAAAATATCCGTATACGATTCGATCAAGTAGTGTTTTTTTGTTCTTACCGGGCCGATCAGGTGCCATTGCGGGTGCGTGGAGAAGGAATGAACGGGAGAAAAGTGCGGGAAGGCTATGATGTGTTTAAGTATGCCAGCCTTTATTCATTTATAGAAAGACTGCCATTTGAATTCCATTTCCTGAAGTCGTCTCTTTTTTTGTTGTCGAGCCTCGCCGGGCAGACGGCACAGGTGAGTAAACTTAGATGCACGTTTTCTTCTACGTGCTTGCGTTTGGATGATTCAACTGATAGTATCAACGGGGTGAATTTGGAATCCTACATGGGTTTACCTTCGTTGACTGCCCGGGCTTTATTTTACCGAATTATTCATTGTTTTCTTGCATGGCAGCAGTCCTGCGGCGATATATTGACCATTAAATCCCGGACACGGGTTTACGAGGAGGTTCTCTTTTTTAGGGATAAGCAGCAGAAATGGTAATGGCCAGCGACGTTCTGAAAGCATCCACCGTTTTAGACATCTGCAAAAGCCTGCACCGCTATCTCAATCTTGACCAGCTGGTTTCGCACATAATCGAAGAGATAAAGAAAGTGCTGGAAGTGGAAGTGGCTTCGGTTATCCTCGTTGACAGCGAAAAAAAGGATCTGGTTTTCAGGTGGTCAGGGGATACGATAGAACGAAGAGAAAAACTGAGAAAGATCAGGATACCGTGTGGAAAAGGCATCGCGGGCAAGGTGCTTTTAACCGGAGAATCTGTGCTGTTAAATGACGTGAGTGGGTGTCCCGAGCACTTAAAGGAAGTGGATCAAATAACGGGTTTTGTCACCAGGTCACTTGTTGCAGTTCCTCTTAAAACCCCGGAGAAGTCTATCGGTGTGCTCGAAGCGGTAAATAAGAAAACCGGGGAATTCAAGGAGGAAGATCTTTTCGTGCTGGAGAGTCTTTCTGCCATAATTGCCATGGCTCTTGAAAACGCGGCAATGTACACGGCGCTTCAGAATGCGTATCATGATTTGAAAATAGTGGAGAAAAAGAAGGACCATCTTCTGGCCAGTATCCAGCAGGAAAATGAGCTGTTGAGAAAGCAGCTTGAAGAGCGCTACAGTTTCAGCGAAATCAAGGGGAACAGCAGGGCAATCCTGCGTGTCCT
>JALXAI010000123.1 GCA_026992215.1 Desulfobacterales bacterium
TCAAGAGGCTCATCGAGATTGATAAGAACGCTAAAATAATCATTGCCAGCGGCTTTGCCATGAACCGGGCGCTTCGCAATTTGCTGGAAAACGGGGCAAAGGGCTTCATAAATAAGCCGTTCAGCGTTAAAGACCTGCTTCAGATTATCAGGAATACCCTTGACGGGAAAGGGAACGGAGAGGAAGTAACCGGTACGTACCGCTGACGAACGTCCGGCACCGCTTTAAAACTCCACGCCTTCTTGTGCCTTGATCCCCTTTGAGTGATACGGGTGCTTTACCATTTTCATTTCGGTCACCAGGTCGGCGAAGTCAACCAGTTCCCCTGGGGCTCCCCTACCCGTTATGACAACGTGCAGGGCTTCGGGCTTTGCCTCAAGTACTTTAATAACGCTGTGGGACTTTAAAAAACCGTAGTCAAGGACGTAATTGAGTTCATCGAGCACGACCATGTCGTACTTGCCCGACTTGATGGCGGCGGCCGCCTTTTCCCATCCCTTTCTGGCCAGGTCAATATCTTCGTCCCTATCCTTGTTTCTCCACGTGAAGCCCTTACCCAGGGATTCAACTTCAACCCCGAGTCGTTTCAACGTCCTTTGCTCACCCGTCTTGGACGGGGTTTTTATGAACTGGTATACCTTGATTCTAAACCCGTGCCCCAGGGCTCTTACTATTGTCCCGAGGGCAGCCGATGTCTTGCCCTTTCCTTCCCCGGTAAAGACGATTGTTAACCCGATGCGAGATTTTTCTGCCGGCATTATACTACTCCTGCGCTCCTTTTATGGCCCACACCCCTGCAGCAAAAAACACGATACCGAAACAAAAGGTGATCCCGAGAGCCTGCCACGGCATGGGTCTGCCAAGAGCTGTTGCCCTGATCGCGATGGTGGCGTAGCTCAGGGGAAGCATCTTAACGGTGTAATATGCCCAGGCAGGCAGCGTTTTCAGTGAAAAAAAAGTACCACAGAGAAAGGCCATGGGTGTGATGACAAAGTTGGTGAGCATGGCCTGGTCTGCGTGGGATTTCACTAGCATTGAGGTTATGAGCGCAAGTGAACTGAATGCGAAGGTATTTGAAAGCACGGCCAGGAAGAGGGAAAACCCGAGATTTAATCGTACTCCGAAAAATAATGCCAGGACAACGATAACCGCGCTCGCAAGCAACCCCCTCAGGATTCCTCCCAGAACTTCTCCTGCCGCTATGGCAAAATTAGACACCGGGGCCGCCTGGAACTCCTCGAAGATTCTCCAGTAAAATCGAGCGATATTGATCTCACTGGAGATTGCGAAGCTCCTGTTCATGCTGCTCATCGCCACGAGACCGGGGATGAGAAAAGATAGGTAATTCATTCCCTCAACTGTAATCTTCTGCCCGATACCCCAGCCGAAAGCGATAAGATAGAGAAGGGGTGATACTGAAAAAGAGACGAGCATTTTTACGATTCTTTTCCTGATGATCAGAAGTTCTCTGAGGAATACACCCAAAAAACCTTTCATCCTGTAACCCTCCTGCCAGTAAGCTTTACAAACACGTCTTCCAGATTTGCGTTTCTGACCGTTGCGGGAAGGTCTAACCTTGCGACGAAATCCCCGGCTTCCTTGCGCGTTGAAAAAAAATAGCTCGTGAGCCGATCCTCTTCCAGCACGTCAACCACGACTTCTCCTGCGGAGGCAATAAGGGACGAGGGCTTATCGAGAGCGATCAGTTTGCCGTGATCGATTATCCCGACCCTGTCACAGAGGTTCTCGGCTTCTTCTATGTAGTGGGTGGTCAAAAAGATTGTTGCTCCTTCCTGGTTAATTCTCTTGAGGAGTCCCCACAGCTGTCTTCTTACCGTTGGGTCGAGTCCCACGGTTGGTTCGTCGAGGAAGATAACCTCGGGTCTGTGGAGCAGCGCGCGGGCAATCATGAGCCTTCTTCTCATTCCGCCGGAATAGTTTTTAACAAGCCTGTGTTTTTGTTCGTTGAGCCCTACGAACTCGAGGAGATAGTCCGCCTGCTGCCTGAGAAATTTCTGGCTCATGTTATAGAGAAGCCCGTGAATCCGGAGGTTTTCCCACGCGGTGAGTTCCATGTCGAGATTTATGGCCTGGGGTACGACACCGGTATGTTTTTTTGCTTCTATGGGATTTCTGACTATGTCATAGCCTTTTATAAGGGCGATTCCGGAGGTGGGGCGAGCCAGCGTGGTAAGTATCTTCACGGTTGTGG
>JALXAI010000124.1 GCA_026992215.1 Desulfobacterales bacterium
GAATTGCACTCCAGGGATGGGCGTTTCTCGGATGGTACGGCAGCTTTATTAACAAGTTCATGTTATATCGAGACAGAAAATCTTTGATCACCAATCAAATTAATTTGCTGGGAAACTTGCTCGCGATTTTCATAAGTTTTTTTCTGCTTTACCAGTGGATGATTCCTGATGCTTACCACTATCCGCCGCTTGTTCCCAGGGATTCAATTCTCTGGATACTGCTCTGGATAAATTTATTTTTCCTTTGCTGGCGAATAATCTGGAGAGTTTGCTGCGTGTGGCATCTTTATGGCCCGCTACAGGCCATACTGGCAGTACCTCGGCTGGTGTGGTCTAATTTCGTCAACTTTTGCGCGACGCTTAGAGCAATTCGGGTCTATGCGAGGTACAAAATAACGGGTGAAATCATCCCGTGGGATAAAACACAACATGTATACCCCACGGTAGAAGAACTTAAGGCATACAGGAAAAGACTTGGAGATCTCCTGCTTGAGAGGCGTTTTGTGACGGTTTCTCAACTGGAAAAAGCCCTTGCCCTGCAAAAGGAAACAGGCCAGTTGCTGGGCAGGATACTCCTGGAAATGAATGCAGTTTCTCCGGACGAACTCCTACAGGCTCTCGGACAACAATTCAGGATGGAAACAGCAGAAATCGATCCTTATGAGACTCCCGTGGAAGTTCTCAAACTTTTCCCCAAAAAACTGGCCGTAAAATATAACGTCTTTCCCATGGGACTTACCGAAGACGGTAAACTGATTATTGGCGCGGAAACATTGCTCCGTAGGGACATCCTGAGTGAACTGGAAAATGAGATAGGGAGACCAATAACCACCAGGCTCGTAACGCGGGGTGACCTGGCTTTTGCTATTAGAAGGGGTTACCAGCGCCTTGAAAAAGAGGCTTCCAGACCACTTCTGGGTGAACTCGTTCTTCGCTCCGGTAAGGCCCGGCAGGAATCTCTCGATAAAGCTGCAAAAAAACAACGGGAATCATACAGGCGCCTGGGAGAAATCCTGGTGGAAGAGGGGCTGATCGATGATAAGGAATTCGCATCGGCACTTCAGAAATACGTTGAAACCTCAATGGAGAAAATCCCCCTGGGAGAATTCCTGATGCAAGAAGGACTGATAAAGCGCGAAGACTTATTGAGGGCTCTTAAAACCCAGGAAAATCTTACCCCCAAGTTTGGCCGGATACTGGTGGAAATGGGAGAAATATCCGAAACTGACCTGGAACAAATTCTCCGGGAGCAGCAAGATGACTGAAATCAGGAAATTTTTTCTCTTATCAGTTATATTACTGACCTTCGTAAATATAAGCACCACTGCTTTTTGCCTGGAAAAAGAAATTTCCTCGTCCCGTTCCTCGTGGCTCGAGAAAGAAATCAGGAGGTTCAAAAGCTACCCGCACCTCGACATGGCGTACAGGCTCATAAGAAAACATCGCTACCGGGAAGCCATCGGGGAGCTTGAAAAATACCTTGAAATCAACCCCGGTGACGTCAATGCCCGCTTACTTTTGATGTACCAGTACTATGCGGTAAAAAAGTTTGCTTCGGCTGCCGGCCAGGCCGGTATTATCCTTCAAAAAGACCCTTACAACACCAGAGCCCTGATTTGCAGGGCCTTCTGCTACTCCAAGCTGGGCAAGGTTCAAAGGGCTCTGTCCGACTTCAAGAAAGTTATTAATACCGCCGGAGATACCAATTCCAGAATTATTGCCTACAAACACTCCGCATACCTTCTGGCCCGGCAGAAAAAATACGATAGGTTATTGGAATTCTTGGAGAGTATACCTCAGAAAGAGAAAGGAAAGGACCTGTTGCTACTTCAGGCAGAGGCCCTGGGAAAAACGAGGGGAAAGAAAGCGGCACTGCCTCTTCTCTTCAAACTTGCGCGGGATTATCCAGAAGACCCCATACTGCTAAAACGGCTTGCTATACTGGCAGGCTTGTTGAACGAAAACAAAATCGCCACCCGATGGATAAGGAAAAGTATCGAGCTCCGCCCCAGTGCAGAATCAAAGCTGTTGCTCGCCAACTTCCTTGTTCAAGAAGGGAAACGAAAAGAGGCTCTTGAAGTACTGAACACGGTCAGTGAGCCTGGTGATCCCGGGCTTGCATTTGAAATTGCGAAACAGAAAGCTAACCTCGCGTTTCAGCTGGGACAACTTGAAAACGCCGAGAAGTATTACAGGCAGGCGCTTCGGGTAAAGCCGGACATAACGATTTACCGAAAGCTGGCTCATACCCTGGTAATGGAAAATAAGCACCGGCAGGCTGAAGCCGTGATGCTAAAGGCTACAACTCTCTCGAGAAAAGCGAGGGATTGGTTTACCCTGGGTACGATTCAAGCGTCCATAAATAAGCATCGTGCGGCCGTCGAGTCATTTAAAAAGGCAATTGAACTGGGATTAAATCCACCTGAAAAAGCAGCGGCTTACGTTTCCACGGGTTACGAATGGATAAAGCTTGGGAAACTTACCGTGGCAGAAAAAGCCTTCAAGGACGCTCTGCGGATAAATCCGAACAGCTATTCCGCGAATAAAGCCCTTGGAGAACTCTATCTCAAGATGAACAGGCCGAAGCTGGCCGAAAGATATTTAAAAGAAGCCGGGAAATTGCGCCGGGATACGACCACAAGGCAGGCTCTTGCGGTTGCCCTGGAAAAACAAGGGAAATACCTTGATGCCATCAGAGCACTCATGGAGACCGAGAAAGGATCCGGAGAACGCTGTCCCCGAGTCCTTGAGCAAATAGCAACATTGTATTTCCGGGCGGGAAACCATGAAATGGCCGCCAGGTACTTTTTGAAGGCCTTTGAAGCGGGAGGGCGTTCCAACTACGAACTTCTGTACAAGGCCGCCACGAGTTACCAGCTGGCAAATAACCTGAGCTCGGCGATCAACATGATAAATGAGTACATCCGAAGCCCCGGATTAACCAGTAGAGAGCTCGGCCTTGCTCACAGGCAACTGGCAATAACCTACCTTAAAAAGGGAGAACTCAGGAAGGCAATCATTCATTTCAAAAAAGCACTCGAACTCAATATCCCCCGGAAAACGGCTACCAGCATCCATCTTCAACTCGCTTTTGTCTACCTTCGTCTCAACGCCCCATCAAGGGCTGCTTCAGAATTCTCAAAGGTGCTCGCACAGCAATCCCTCGACAGGGAAACGAGACTAAAAGCCCTGCTGGGCATGGCAAACTGTCAAATCAAAATCGGGAATTTTTCAAAAGCGGACTATTACCTGGAGAAGGCCATATCCCTGGCAAAAAACGAGAAGTCAAGGGCCCTGATCTTTAGACAGCTCGCTGCCATGAAACTTAAAGAAAAAAAATACCATGAAGCCACACGTTACCTGAACTTGTTGCTGTCCGAAAAGAAGGGCAACTGGACGGACAGGCTGAACCTGGGCTATGCCCTGAATGGTCTGGGAAAACACAGGGAGGCGATAGATGAATATTTCAGGGCATACGAGCAGGAAAGGTCTCCCGAAATCCTCATGGCCATCGCAAACAGTTACTACCTAATGGATAAGCCCGGAGTAGCACTCCATTACCTGAGAAAGGCGAAACCCTTGTCAGACCGTCTTCCAACAGATAAAAGGCTCCTTATGCTGGAACAACTTGGATACCTCGCACTGCAGGAAGGCTCCCTTACCGAAGCGGAACAGAGCCTCAGGAACGCCCTTTCCATCGGGGATTCGGCAAATGCAAGGCTTTTTCTCGGAGTCGTCGAAGCCAGAAAAGGGTTTCCCGACAAAGCCATTGCCATGTTAACTCGCGGAACCTGGACCAACCTGAGCAAGGAAAAACAGATCCTGCGGAAAAAAACCCTGGCTAAGTGCTACATGAAAATTGGGCAGCTGGAAAAATCGAGATCTTTGTGGAAAGAAATCACCAAGGTTAGCCCTGAACCGGAAGCATGGTTTCAACTGGGGAAAGTTGAAAACCAGATCGGCAACCATCAGCAGGCGTTGCTGGACTATCAAAAGGCGGTCGAACTTGAGCGTAACAGCACGTACCTGTCTGCTTACGGGCAGGAATTGCGCAAGACTTACCGGCTCGCAGAGGCAATAGAGATATTTAACGAATCTCTCATGAAAGACCCGGATCAAATGCGCCTCTACCCTGACCTGGCCTACCTTTACATGCAAACGTACCAGAATGAAAAAGCCGTGAAACAGTTCAAGCTGGCAATCGATTATCTTCCGCTTACGTGCTTCGACAGCGACAGTTGCAAGAGCAAGATTGAAACCCAAAAAGACAAGTACAAAAGAGAAATAACAGCGCTTACAAAGAAATTCTCGCTAACCGCGTGGGACGCGTTTGTGACGGGAGACACGGGCACCATCGAGAAAGGAACCCCGGGGGGTGGAGACAGAATCGTTGCAAGAGGAACCATGGGACTTGAAGCAAGCTGGGTAATTCCGAAAATCGGTTTTAGGGACTACCGGGTTCTTGAGGCCGTTGCCAGGACAACGGTGAACCTCGAAGAAGACTCCCTGGACCCAGACATGGACTCGTGGCAGGGAGCAGCTGGTCTGAGATACAAACCTTTCAAAAGATACAGGTTCAAAATCGGAATGGAAAGACTCTTTTCCATGGGAGAGGACTCGGAAGACAACTGGCTCGTTCGCGGCCTCTTCGATTGGTCAGACGGCTACGAACCGGATCCCGTAAAAACGAACTGGAATTATTCATACCTTTACAGCGAAATAGATTATTACTTTCCTCATCGAGACAGAATGCTGTGGTACAGCGAATTCAGGCAGGGATGGAGTTTCAAGGTTTTTCCCAAGCTTGTTTTGACTCCCCACTTGATAGCAGATGGTATCTGGTATACACCGGACAGGGACGACAGCTCTTTTATCGAGGGAGGAATAGGCATATCCGGAAAGTATTTCTGGGGAGGGACAAACTACCTGACGGATCACCACAGTATTGAATTGCTCACGTATTACAAGAGAGGCGAGTTAACAGCCGGAGGCGTTGAAGACAGAACCATAAACGGATTTTTTGCAACTCTCATAATAAGTTACTAGAGCCAAAGGGAGATTCGTGGGTTACATATAAATCTGCACGACAAGTAGCATTGAGTTCAATTTCGGAAAAGGCCAGGGAAATGAAAGAAGGCACCATGACCAGAATCCGCTTCGTTTTAATCGTGCTTCTAGTTTTTTCGACATTAACTGCTCCGGCGTGGGCCGACGGCAGTGTATCATCCACTTTTATTCAGATCGATAGCGGAAAGGCATCGCTATCCCTTTCGGACTGGAAGCAAATCTTAGCATCGTTTCATGCACTGGGTATTGGTGATGTCGTTCTTCAATGGACCGCGACCAACAAAGCGCCTTATTTCAAACCTTATCAAAAAGTTAAAATGCCTCTGGCCCTCGCAGAATTTCTTGACATCGCCCATCAAAACCATCTCAGGGTAAAGATCGGTCTTCTCCATGACCCCGAGTTCTGGGTGCGCATCAAGGAAAGACCGAGCAGCCTTAACGTTTATTTTACCCGGGTCACGGAGGATTCACTTAGATTGGCAGAAGAACTTCTGCCCGAAATTGCTTCGCATCCTGCCTTTGCCGGATGGTACATTCCCCAGGAAATAGACGATGTTAACTGGAAAGAACGGAAAAAAAGAAAAGTACTCTGCCATTTCATGAAAGACATAACCTCCCGTTTAAAAATCATCGCCCCGAGGGCATCTATTTCCATATCAACTTTTTCCAACGGAGAACTGAGCCCCGGGGGATTTGCAAGCATGTGGGACGAGCTTCTCTCGTCTTCCAGGCTCGACACAGTCTACTTTCAGGATGGCATTGGTACGAAAAAGCTGGACTTTTACAGCGTTCCGATATATTTTAAAAGTCTAAAAGTTGTCACGGAAAAGCACGGGGTCAGTTTCATACCGATAGTTGAATTCTTCGAAATACCCGAACCCGGTGGCAGTGAGAAGGGATTTGGTGCTGGATCTACGAATAGGATCAAAAAACAGCTGAAGATAGCTTCCGCGTACTCAAGTAAGATATCGTGCTTCGGTCTGACAGAATGCCTGATCTTGAAATCACCCCGCTGCCGCAGTTTACTGAGAATACTTAAAACCTGGCAGAATAGATAGACGGTCGCAAGGAGCCGGAGGAGGCTTTATTGTAATCCCGGGTCACGAAATGGGGTCAGTGAGAAAATATTTTCATAATTTGGGAAACTTATTTCCAGTTGAGGTTTCTCCGCAGAGCTAACAGAACTTGTCCATGACGTGATAACCCACTGAAATTCCCGGACATATTCTCCTCGCAACTACATGGCATAGATCTTGCGATCCAATGATATCATAGCGGAAAAATAGGATCGGAGGAAAAGACATGTCACCAACTAGTTTAAAGAAAACGGTTATTTTCTTGTTTGCGATGATCACGTGCCTGAGCCTGGGCGCATCTTCCCACGCGTATCTCGTAAACCCGTCCGGCTATTCTTTTTCAAGGCCAGGGGACTATGGGTATATTGCATCTTATGGTATATACTCTTACACTGACCCGGATAAAATCAAGCTGACAGACGGGATTATAGGCCAGGACGACTGGACACAAAACGAAGACTACAAAAACTGGGTTGGCTGGTGGGGAATATCGTACCAGGGAGATCTTGATGGTGACAAAAAAGTGAGCATGGGCGATTACATCGATAATCCCGTTACCATCACCTTCAATTTTGCACAAGACTTCGAGTTGTCCGCGATTAACCTGTGGACCAACCAGGACGCTATACACACCTTCAACGTTGTTTATCCGGGAGAGATATCAATAAGCAGAAACGGTGAGCAGTTGGTTTCACTTACGTCCGCTTTTTCAAAAGGCAGATCCGGAACTGATAACGGATTCAACAACGGGAAACTTCACGAGATAAGCTTCGACCTCGGTGATCTGGATATTGCAAGTGGCGATGAAATTTCAATTACGCTCAGTAACTATAATATTTTCAGTCAACTTGTATACAATGAGGAAACGGGCAACTGGGAATATGATGGTATCCCCTGGAACAATAATGCGGGAAGCGAGTACAACGGCATGTTCTGGATCTTTTTGAGCGAAGTCGAATTTGTTTCCGCGAACCCTGTGCCTGTTCCGGGGAGCATGTTACTGCTGGGAAGCGGGCTTTTGTTCCTGGTCGGGGTAACAAGGCGAAAAAGAAGATCCTAGGCAGACAGGTTTTTCTACGGGCGCCAGGAGCATACGAAGCATTCGTTAAACCCTGTGCTGAAGGTAGTTGTGGATTCTTTCCGTTGATACTCAGGAAAATCGAGGAAGCAAGGGAACTTTACCAAGAGTACGGAGATCTTGCCGGCAAAGATCCCATTATTTCCAGACTGATACTCGAGTACAGGAACAGAATAGAAACCACCCACGAGAACTTTCGGAAAAACGAGGTTAACACTGCGTGCAGCGAGTGTGCCCAAAAAAACCAGGGAAGTTGCTGCTTTGAAGGGATGGAAGATAACTATGATTCCATCCTCCTGTTTGTGAACCTGTTGCTGGGAGTTGAGCTTCCCACCCGAAGAGAAGTAGAAGAGCATTGTTTTT
>JALXAI010000125.1 GCA_026992215.1 Desulfobacterales bacterium
GTTGGTCACGGCATTAATAAGCCCGGTGATTCCAGAATGGAAAAAGGTAGAGTCCCCGATAAATGCAACGATCGGCTTGTCTTGAGCCTTTGAGAATCCGCCGGCACTTGATACGCTGGAACCCATGCATATAAGAAAATCTGCCATGCTCAGTGGAGGAAGCACTCCGAGGGTATAGCAGCCGATATCGGTGGGGTATATGGTTTCGGGATTCACCAACTTTTTTATTATGAAATACGTTGCCCTGTGGGGGCAGCCCGGGCAGAGATTCGGAGGACGCGGCGGCACATTTTCCACTTTCAGCGCCTCGGGAGGGGAATAGTCGAGATCGAAAAAGTTGCTGATGGCCTTTTTGACTATTCCCGGATCTATCTCAAAGAAAAGCGGAATAAGATCCTCTCCCTTCCCCGCTATTTCTCTTTCAATCGATGCCTCGAAAGCCGTTACCTTGAGTGTTTCCTCAAGAAACGGTTCAAGTTCTTCCACCACGAGCACCTTATCTGTTTTTTGTAAGAAATCAGCAGCCATCCCGGCGGGAAACGGGTGAGACATCCCGACGTAAAAGATGCTTACCTTATCTTTGATGCCCATGTCTTCCACGGCATCCAGCACGTAGTTGTAGCTCACACCGCTGGTTACTATCCCCCACCTGCCGGAACCTTCGATAAAGTTGAAGGGAGATTTTTCGGATTCTTCGGCAAGCTTCTTTTTCTTGTCCAGGAGTCGTACGTGAAGTTGCCTGCCCACCATGGGAACGACTACCAGGTTGAAAGGATCCTTCTCGAAACTTCCCTCCGGTTTTTTTATCTCCGGCATATCACCAAGATCGACCGCAGATCGAGAATGGTTAACCCTTGTGGTGGTTCGGAGCAATACCGGGATTTCATGGGTTTCGGAAAGTTTTATTCCGGCAACCGTCATCTCCTTTGCCATCCCGGGATCAGACGGCTCTAGCATGGGAAGACCGGATAACCGCGCGTAGTAGCGGTTGTCCTGTTCGTTCTGGCTCGAGTGAAGTGACGGATCGTCCGCGGTAACGATCACCATGCCCCCTTTTACCCCCACGTAAGCCAGCGTCATCAGTGCGTCCGCGGCCACATTCAATCCAACGTGCTTCATGCAGCAAAGCGTCCTGACCCCGGAAATAGCCGCTCCCGCCGCGGTTTCCAGGGCGACTTTTTCGTTCACCGAATATTCGAAGTAAAGCGGTGTTTCTCTGCTTATTCGATAAAAGCCATCGGCAATTTCCGTAGAAGGAGTCCCCGGGTAAGCCGTGGCAAAACGAACCCCGGCTTCCAGGGCTCCACGAATGATGGCTTCGTTTCCAAGCAACAGCAACTTTTTCCCCGCTTCTCTATCCAGCAGTTGATTCATCTCTACTCCCTTTCACTTCCCGGGACGCATATCAACAAAAAGTTGAACTTTCCCGTTAACCCTTTTAATCGACCCAGGCTCCACAAGTTTTACCCTGGGTGTCATACCAATGAAATTGGCTATCTTCCTTTGCATTGTCTCGAGCAGGGCCCTTTGTTCCCTCATCTTGTCGAAAAACAGCTCCTCCGATACTTCAACCCAAATCTCAAGCTCATCGTGATGGTTATGCCTGGTGGCAACAAGCTGATAGACAGGCCTCTTGCCTTCTATCTCCGCTATAATGTCCCCGATGCGCTGCGGTATTATGTTCGTACCTTTAATAATAACAATGTCGTCGCAGCGCCCCTCAATACGGCTTATCCGTCTGAAGGTTCTGCCGCAGGGGCACGGTTCCTCGATTATGTGGCAGAGGTCTCCGGTTCTGAAGCGAATAACCGGAAACGCTTCCTTTGTCAAGGTGGTCAATACCAGCTCCCCCGTCTTCCCGGGCGGCAAAACTTCGCCGGTTTCAGGGTCTATGATTTCGGCAAAAAAATGGTCTTCATTGATGTGCATACCGTTTTGCTCCAGGCATTCACCGGCAATACCCGGACCCATCACTTCGCTCAAACCATAGTTATCGGTAGCCCTTACGTATAGACGCTCTTCGATTTCTTTTCTTGTTTCCTCGGACCACGGTTCGCCGGCACATATGGCGTACTTAAGATCCAGCCGCTTGACATCCACGGACATCTCTTCAAGCCTGTCTGCAATGACCATGGCGTAAGACGGCGTTGAAACCAGCACGGTGGTTCGATAGTCCTGCATTATCCTGATCTGCCTGTCCGTTCTGCCCAC
>JALXAI010000126.1 GCA_026992215.1 Desulfobacterales bacterium
TTCAATCAAGGCCTTGGAAGCCTTATGCCTGTATCTTATCTGCACCAGGGCTTTTAATGTTTCGTGCGGGCGCGGGATCGATACCCAGTTTAGGTCTGACACTATAAATCTTCTGCCAAGAAGTTCCTCTCTTTTGCCGATCCTCACCGTATTCGTTCCCGGATCTACACCCGTCACGTAATATGGCTCCCTGTCCGGAATACCAATCCCGCGCCTCTGTCCAATCGTGTACCTGAATATGCCTTTGTGCCGCCCGAGAACCTTCCCGTTTCTATCCACTATGTAACCGGGTGAATCACCCATGCCGGTTACCTTTTTTATGAAATTCTTGTAATCGTTATCCGGGATGAAACATATCTCATGGCTTTCCTCCGACGGGAGGCTGACAAGATTTCTTTCCTTAACATACTCGCACACCTCCTTCCTGGTCTTTTCTCCCAGGGGAAAGAGGGCATTTTCGAGCTGTTCCTGGGAGAGCCGGTAAAGGAAGTAGGACTGATCCTTGCTCTTGTCCACCCCTCTTAAAAGCTGCCATCGCCCCGAGGCTGTATCTTTTCTGATCCTGGCGTAATGGCCCGTCGCAAAAGACTTTGCCCCGTATTCGAAGGCCTTTTGCAAGAGAATACCGAACTTTATCCTGGCGTTGCACGGGATACATGGATTGGGTGTAAAGCCTTTCAGGTAGGAAGAAACAAACGGTTTTATGATTAAATCTTTAAAAGGCTCTCTAAGATCGACAATCTTTATTTCGATTCGAAGATTTTCCTTTATCTTTTCAATGGATATCCCTGTTTTTTTTGAATCGAGGGGAAAATCACCGGCTTGCCCTCCGTGGCTGGCAGGGCTCCCGACAACCATGTGTATCCCCCAGATTTCAAGTCCCTGTTCCATCAGCAGCAACGCTGTTGTCAGACTGTCTACACCGCCGCTCATCGCTATCGCAACAGGCTGCCTTGTCGAGTTCTTCATGGTCATCTTCCAACGGGACCACTTTTTCGGGGTGCCCCTGTTTTTTCCAGTAATCATTTATAGCTGCTTTAAGAGCGTCTGTTCCCAGGTTACTGCAGTGCAATTTTTTCGGGGGGAGGCCACCAAGAGCCTTAGCCACATCGTCCCTGCTGATCTTTGCCGCTTCTTCAAGGGTTTTACCCTTCGCCATCTCTGTCACCATGGAACTTACGGCAATGGCAGCACCGCAACCGAAGGTTTTGAATCTTATGTCTTCGATTCTATTATCCTTCACCTTGATCACCATTCGCATGATGTCCCCACACGATGGATTACCTATCTCCCCGATACCGTCTGGATCTTCAAGGTCGCCGACGTTCCTGGGGTTCATGAAATGATCCATAACTATCTCACTGTATTGCATCTGCTTCCTCCCGGGCCTGTTCTTGTCCCTAAAACTCGATGTTTCGGTTAAAACTAACTGTCATGGCTCGCGTGGGACAGGCTTTTACACAAAGCTCGCAAGCGCTGCACTTGTCCGAGTTAAAAACAACTCTCATGGATGGCCTTTCTATATCCAGCGCACCTGTGGGACACACCGCGGTGCACGCGCCGCACTGGTAACATACTTCTTCGTCTCTTCTCACATCCTGGGCAATCGTGTCAACCTGTACTCCAAGCCTCTGAAGATATTCAATACCCTTCTCGTAATCCTTTCTGTTTCCCCGCAACTCCATGACCATTAACCCTTCTTTTCGAGGGAAAATGGTTGCCTTAAGGATGTTAAACGTCAGGTTATAGTTACGAACGAGATTGGTAACGATCGGCTTGTCCACCACATCCTTTGGAAATCTCAGTACAATCATCTTAGCATACATTTGTCTTTGCCTGCTTTTAGGGTATAATTTGTCGAAAACAATCCTCTGTCTAAAAAATAGATATAGGTATGTCAAGTTATAATATGTTTTTCAGGATTAGTTAAGAGGGAGGCATAAATGAGCAAGTACATGCAGATAGATGTAAGGATCGTGCCTTTTTACGAGGGGAGCTTCTCCAGGTGTTTCCCGAAGCTCTTTGAATTCTTGAGAGAAATCGGCTACGCATCCTACGTCGATGAGGACAGGTCGCTTTACCAGATGGTAGATATCCTGGAAAGCATAGTAAAAAATGAAGGTGTTCCGGAAGACTACCGCGAGAGGGTAGAACCTTTTTTCAGAAAAGCAAAAGAGATAAAAAAAGAAGCACGTGAAATGCTTCTTTCGAGAAAATTGGACGATCTTGATAAGCTTCTGTACCAGCTTGAAGATCTTTTTGAAGATCTGGAGCGGGAAATCGGCTACAGATAAAGTCCGTACCACCCGCCATATTTCATGCCGAGCGCAGTGTTTGCCTTCAAGCCGCACATGTGTCAGCCGAGAGGATAGTTCATGGCCATGAGCTTTCTACCGTCTTCAAAGAAGACTTCCATTTTCTTGGGTGTAAGTATCTTGCAAACGATGCCCATGCCAAATTTTTCGTGGGAAATCAGATCTCCCTTCTCGTACTTGTCATGAATGCTGTAATTTTTCGCCTGCGACACGTCCACCTGATTGATGTACTTCTGCCAGTCCTTGCTGCTCTTTATATCTTTTATCTCTATCGCCTTCTCAGCGGAACTGACAAGCGCTTCGAATTCAAGGAGTTCATCGTCAACAACTTCTTCAGTGATATCATCATCTTTCAGCAAATCGGGTACCACAATGTCATCGTTGATAATTTTTGATGTTTTTTCTTCCAGTTCTTTTTCCATGGGTTATTCCTCTTCTGCTTTTCCCTTCTCTGCTACACGTTGAGTTGGTGTTAATATAAAAATCATTAATGACCCTGCTAAAAAAGTCAACTCTTTTTATCCGCACTTAAAACAAAACCGGGAACCAGGGCCGAGCCTACCGGCTGTCAGTCGAAAGTAATAAGTCACTTCTCTTTATCCACTCCTAATGCTTAATTCTCTTGTTTTTGTTCACCCTGCCATGATATTAAACTTTTTTCTTTAAGGGCATTCACGACGAAAATCGGAGATGTTTCTATAATTAATCTTCACATCCACGTCAAGCTTTTTGGAACTTTGTGGCCATATGGGTAAGATCATCATTACCATAGCTCCTATATTTGCCGTAATAATTTTCGGAAGCGTTCTGCGTTTGAGGGGTTTTTTTCCGAAAGAGTTCACCAGGGCGGCAAATGATCTCGTGTACCATGTTGCCATACCGGTTATGATTTTTGAAAAGGTTGCCAAGTCCGACTTCGGAAAAAGCATAAGTTTCAGCGCGGCCTTCGGGCTGGTAATTGCGGTGATGATGGCTTTTGCACTAATCTGCCTTTTCAGCAGGATGACCGGATTTGCCGATAATACAAAGGCCACGCTAATACAGAGTTCTATACACGGGAATCTCGGATACGTTGCTTTTGCCGTCGCCTACTACTTTCTGGACAGTGATGGGTTTGCCAGGACGGTGATTATCGGGAGCTTTCTGATACTTACCCAAAATTTTCTCTCGGTCAGTATTCTTGAATATTTCATCGGGAAGAGTAAAAGTTCGCGGAAAATAAACTGGATGGAGGTTTTGAGGGCGATATCGATTAACCCGATCATTATCGCCACCATGCTGGGTATCCTGGTAAGCTTAACCAGGTTATCCATCCCCGTTTTTCTCGAAAGAACGTTAAAAATCATAAGCAGTATGGCACTTCCCATGGCACTTTTTCTCATCGGCGCATCAATTCGGGTTGGAGATCTCAAAAAACACTTTCGTGAAATACTGACCGCGAATATTTTTAAACTGGTTGTATTACCCGCCACAGGGTATCTCTTTTTCGCGCTGCTCAAAGTGCCCATGGAGTACCAGCTTCCGGGGTTGATACTCCTTGCGGCACCGAGTGCAACGGTTACATACATAATGGCAGTGGAACTCCAGGGTGACCCGGAGCTTGCGGCGACAAACGTGTCGGTGAGCACCCTCGCATCGGGGGCGGGATACATACTGTGGCTTACGATAGGGTCGCGTGGTTTTACAGGATAATAACCACGATTGTGAAGGCAGGGAGAAAATCAGAACATGGAGAACGATTTAACAAGAAAACCCGATCAGTACAGTGATGGCAAATGTGACTCACTTGTCCCTCTGACCAGCCTCGACATAAAGAAGGTCAGGAATTTCTCGGATCTTCTTGCGGCAATGGAAAAAACAGCATTCGGGGCAAGAGCACTGGGTGAGGCAGCCAGGGTATTAACGGCGATGGTTAATGACAGGGATTGCCTGGTTGTGGGCACCTTTTCGGGAGCCATGACGGTCGCAAAAATGGGTATGATCATTTGCGACATGATAAATTGGGGCTGGCTTGATATCATCGTCACCACCGGTGCGCTGATGGCTCACGGGCTCGTGGAAGGCGTCGGGATGCAGCACTTCAAGTACGACCCCACCATGGACGATCGCCAGCTTTACCTGAAAGGTTATAACCGTGTATACGACACCCTTGAACTGGAAAAAAACCTGGATAACGTGGAGCAGATCTTTTCCGAGATCCTTGAAAGGATAGACGCGTCAAAACCTGTTGCTTCCGAGGAGATATGCAGGAAGATCGGAGAGTGGTTGAGTGAAAATTCGTCAGGGCCCGGCATACTTAAAAGTGCCTTTGAAAAAAATGTACCGGTATTCGTACCGGCTTTCACGGATTCCGAACTCGGGCTTGATTTTGCCACGTGGATGATGAAAAAAGAACTCGGCACGACTCCCGGCACGGATCCGTTCAAGGCCCTGAGAAAACTGGCTCTCAACTTCAACCCGTTTCTGGATTTATGCAGTTACGCGCAACGTGTTGCCACGGCTAAAAAAGTGGGCATTTTCACCATAGGCGGCGGAGTGCCTAGAAACTGGGCTCAGCAGGTCGGCCCTTTTCTGGAGATAGCCAGGAATCGGTGCGGCGTGGATATTCCACAGAAAAAATTTTCATACGGTATACGAATTTGCCCGGAACCCGTTCACTGGGGTGGGTTAAGCGGATGCACATACCAGGAAGGCATTTCGTGGGGTAAATTCATACCTCCGGAACAGGGTGGAATGTATGCCGAGGTTTACTGCGATGCAACAATCGCCTGGCCGATTTTAATAAAAGGTGTTAAAGAAAGGATCAACCAAACCAAAAAGTAAATTAGGAGCTGCCGATGAGAGAGATAACTGATATCCCGGTTTCGTTAACCTTTGATGATGTGCTGCTTTTGCCCGGTTATTCCGAAGTCTTGCCTGTGGAAACAGATCTAAAAACCAGGGTAACCAGAAACATAACGATGAACATGCCGCTTTTGAGTGCCGCCATGGACACGGTCACCGAGGCGGATACTGCCATTAGCATGGCTCGCGAAGGCGGAATGGGGGTTATCCATAGAAACATGAGCATCGAACGGCAGGCTCAGGAGGTGGATAAGGTTAAAAAATCGGAAAGTGGCATGATCGTTGACCCCGTAACCGTCGGGCCTGATCAGAAGATATCCGACGTCTTCGAGGTGATGAAGAGATACAAGATTTCGGGCGTGCCTGTCGTGGAAGGTGAACAGCTGGTGGGCATCATCACCAACAGGGACCTTCGTTTCGAAACGAACTTAAACCTTAAAGTTCGGGATGTTATGACCAGTGAAAACCTGATAACCGCTCCGGAAGGAATTACCCTCGAGGAGTCCAAGGCGCTGCTTCACAAGAACCGGATAGAAAAGTTACTGGTAGTGGACGATGAAGGCAGGTTAAAAGGACTTATAACCATCAAGGATATCATGAAACTGAAAAAATACCCCAACGCGTGCAAGGATAGCCTCGGAAGGTTAAGGGTTGCAGCCGCCGTGGGCGTGGGGGAAGAAGGTATCGCCAGGGCAAGGGCATTGGCTGGCGCCGGAGTGGACATGATCGTTGTGGATTCAGCCCACGGACACTCCAGGAAAGTGATAGATACGGTGGCCGAAATAAAGAAATTGTTTCCCGACATAGAGCTCATGGCAGGAAACATTGCCACGGCACAGGGCGCAGAAGCTCTTGCCAGAGCAGGTGCAGACGCCATAAAAGTAGGGGTAGGCCCGGGATCCATATGCACCACGAGAGTGGTTGCCGGGGTTGGAGTTCCGCAAATTAGCGCAATATTCGAATGTGCCCCCGTAGGTGAACAATACGGCATACCGGTTATTGCAGATGGGGGTATCAAGTATTCGGGAGACGTGGTCAAGGCTCTGGCAGCCGGCGCGCATGCCGTTATGATCGGAAGTCTTTTTGCGGGAACGGAAGAAAGCCCCGGCGAGACAATCCTTTTCCAGGGAAGAAGCTACAAAACCTACAGGGGCATGGGATCCCTGGGGGCAATGCAGGAAGGAAGCCGCGACAGGTACTTCCAGGACGTGGTTGACGAAGCCACCAAGTTGGTTCCGGAAGGAATCGAGGGACGGGTACCGTACAAGGGGCCGCTCTCAGCCAGCATATTTCAGCTGCTTGGCGGACTCAGAGCCGGTATGGGTTACGTTGGCTGCCGAAACCTTGAAGAATTGAGGGAAAAAGCCCGTTTTATCAGAATAACGCAGGCGGGCCTGAGAGAAAGCCACGTGCACGACGTAATAATTACAAAGGAAGCACCTAACTACAGGGTCGAAAACAGGTAATGCCCGTCGATTTTCCAGGGCATTTATAATTAAGCGGAACCAGAAAAGAAAACAAAAGGAGCTGGCGGGAACGAAAATGTCGTATGCAAAAGAAGAAAAAATCCTGATACTCGATTTCGGTTCGCAATACACCCAGATAATTGCCCGAAGGGTAAGGGAAAGCCACGTATATTGCGAAATACATCCCTTCAACTGGCCCCTTGGTGATATCAAGAAGTTTGCTCCCAAGGGTATTATTTTTTCCGGAGGGCCAGCCAGTGTAACTGACAGCGATGCTCCCGTAGTGCCCGCTGAAATCTATGACCTGAACGTGCCCATCCTCGGGATATGTTATGGCATGCAACTGATAACGCACCAGCTGGGAGGAAGTGTCGGTTCCGCGAAGCAAAGAGAATACGGGCCTGCTTACATGAAAATACTCAGGAAAGATCCCCTTTTCTCCGGGATAGGAGAAGACAGTATAAGGGTCTGGATGAGTCACGGGGATAAAATAGATAAAATGCCCCGGGGGTTTCAGGTACTGGGCGAAAGCGATAATTCTCCCGTGGCGGCCATGGGAGACCTGAATCGCAAGATCTTCGGCCTGCAGTTTCATCCCGAGGTTGTTCACACACCCCAGGGCAGGTTGATACTGGAGAATTTTATATTCAACGTGTGCCGGTGCAAACCGCTCTGGACCATGAAGTCGTTCGTCGAAACCACGATATCAGGAATAAAGGACAGGGTCGGGTCCCACGAAGTTATCTGCGCCCTTAGCGGAGGCGTGGATTCGTCTGTTGTTGCCGTTCTTTTGCACGAGGCCATAGGTAAAAGGCTTCACTGTATTTTCGTGAACAACGGCCTTCTAAGGAAAGGCGAGGCCAGGCAGGTTCTCCGGGTTTTCGGTGACCATTTCGACATGGACCTTCATTATGTCGATGCCTC
>JALXAI010000127.1 GCA_026992215.1 Desulfobacterales bacterium
CAATCATAGAACCCTTTTCCTCCTTAAATACACTGGAAAACTTTCATATCTCTTGCATGCTATACCCAGGGCAGTAAAACCACAACCAAATTTTGCAATAAATACTTGCTTTGAAAGCGTAACCGCGCCACCGTTCAGCAGCCTGATAGGAAGTACAGGAACAGGTCGAGCCCGCAACGAAAGAATTTGTCATTTCTCCAGTCGTTGCACGGCGAGCTAGTAGATGAACTTTGCCGCTTTGCGGTAAGCGGTTCGTGTTCAAAATTTAAAAAACCAACTCAAAAGGAAAGCATTTAACCGGTATAAAGTCAGGGTAAAATTCGCCTGTTACCCGTATATTCGCGTTCATGTTACCATGATACAGGGTAAAAAACACAAGGTTCTTGAATATCGACGGGCATTATAGTAGAGTTACATTCAATAAAATATTCTCAGGGGGCAAAGGGCCAGCTCTTTTACCATCCCGGTTTCCCTGCGTTTAGTGTTTGTCTGGCGCGCACACCGACATCCGGGAAAGGATTGTCTCCAGGAAAGTCAAACCGATAGAACATTTTCGGGAACCTTAAGATAGATAGTTTCACGAAACATGGAAATTACCAGGAAATGGAAAAAGCTTAAGCGGTCGCACAGGTTCCTGGTCGTCGGACTTGTCGCGCTCATTGTGTACAGTTGCCTGGGATTTTTTCTAGTCCCCGTTATTGTTAAGAATGTAGTGAGTTCAAAACTCACCGACGCCATCAGCAGAAAAACCTCGATAACCAGTGTCCGTTTTAATCCCTTTACCCTCGATGTTAAGATCAGGGGATTTAGCGTGGCGCATAAACACCGATCCGGGAATTTATTTGGATTCAATGAACTTGAGGCAAACTTCGAACTGTTATCGATAGTTAAGCTTGCACCCATTGTATCGTTGTTCAGGCTGCACGAACCGTACGTTGATTTCACGAGGAACAATGACGGTACATTCGACTTTCAGGATATTATCGAGAATAAAGGTGCCGGCAAGAAAGAGGGTAAAGGCAATGAAAAACGCCCTCTTTTTTCCATTAACAACATCCAGATCGAGAACGGAAAGGTCACATTCCACGATGCCATTACGGGTACTGGGCACGAGATAACAGATATCAATATATCCCTTCCCTTCGTTTCCGATCTGCCACACGCGGTGAAAATATACCACGAACCCCACGTAAGGGCAAAAATTGATGGCGCCCAAATTGCCTTCGAGGGGCAGTCAAAGCCCTTTTACGTTTCCAGGGAAACGCATCTGAAAATAAAGCTTACCGACCTCGACTTGAGTAAATTTGCAAAATATCTGCCTCCGTTAAGCGATCTTACTCTGGCTTCCGGCAGGCTCAACACGGATCTTTCACTATCATTCGAGCTTGACGAAGGTTCGAAGCCGGTGATTTCTTTAGACGGGAGAATAACGCTCAAGAGTATCGACATACGCAAAGGCGGTCGCAAGTTCATGGCGGTGGAGGTTCTCGGGCTGGAGATCAAGCCGTCCAACCTGCTGCAAAAAAAAGTGCTTGTCGGGAGGATTTCCGTTAAATCTCCTCGAATTATCTATTCTATTACGAAGGGAAAAGAGCATAGATCAGCAAGCACCTTGGAGCAGGAATTGCCGGCAAAGGAAAAATTCCTGAAGTGGAAGAGGAAGTTTTTCACGGCATTGAAAAAGGCAACAACCGGGATTCCGGACATAAGCGTCGATGCCCTTGAGCTCTCAAACGGTGAAATCAGCTTTGTAGATAAGACACTGGAGATCCCTTTCAAAAAAATAATAAGAAACGTAAGTCTTCGTGCCGCTAACGTGCGTACCAGGAAAAAGGCCACGGCTACTTTCAGCATATCGTGCGGCAATGAAGGTGGCGAGAGCTTATCTGTGGAAGGCAGGGCAGGGTTGAACCCTTTTCAACTCGACGCCTTTCTATCGCTTGAAAACATGAGGATTTCCGAATATTCCCCTTACTACAGGGACCTCCTTAACGGGGTCGTCAATGGACTAACTGGCATCTCCGCCAGATTTCATGTCATACCAAGCAAGAATGGAGACCGTGCTCCTGCGATTAATATCACCGGCATAAAGTTTTACACGAACAGCCTTACCGTTGCCACGCCCGGCGATGAAAAAGATATGCTTTCGATTAAGACCATAAGGGTGGATAGTGAGATTTTAGATCCCGATCACGGTAG
>JALXAI010000128.1 GCA_026992215.1 Desulfobacterales bacterium
AATGGTACTGCGACAATGGTTGGACCTGATTGCGTCGGGCACTGACAGGAAAAGAAAAGGACGTAAAATGGCGGATAAGGAAAAGGTTCAGGAGCTTCTGCGAAAGTTGCCTGCTGTTGACCAGGTTCTGAAGTGGCCTGGTATTAGCGATGCCCTAGGCCTTCATCCAAGAAAGCTTGTGGTAAGGGCAATCCGGGAAATTCTTGACGAAAGAAGAAGGCTGATTCTTGAATCGGATATTATTTCGGAAGCTGAAATCAGCAGCAATAAGCTGGAAGTCGACATACTGGAAAGGTTGAAAAAACTTAGCGAATTCACTCTGATCCCCGTGATAAATGCAACGGGAATTATTGTTCATACCAATCTGGGGCGATCCTTGCTTGCCGAAGAAGCCCTGGATCGCATCCGGCTTGTGAGCAGTTCGTACTCGAACCTTGAGTACAATCTTGAAGCAGGTCAAAGAGGATCCAGGTACGTACATGCGGAAAACATCCTTTGCGAGCTTACCGGCGCCGAGGCGGCGCTGGTGGTTAACAATAACGCCGGAGCGGTACTTTTGGTTTTAAATACGCTGGCAAGGGGCAAGGAGGTAATCGTTTCCAGGGGGCAGCTAGTTGAAATAGGCGGTGCTTTCAGAATTCCTGACGTGATGGAGAGAAGCGGGGCAAAGCTGCGGGATGTAGGCTGTACCAACAGAACCCATCTCAGAGACTACGAAGAAGCAATAAATGAAAATACTGCCTTGCTGATGAAAGTGCATAACAGCAACTACATGATTGTCGGTTTCACCAGGGAGGTGCCGCTGGCAGAACTTGTGGAACTTGCCCATCGCCATCACCTGCTCGCTGTTGAAGACCTTGGCAGTGGATCTTTGATTGACCTTTCAGAGTACGGCCTGAGAAAAGAACCCACGGCACAGGATGCGGTGGAAAGCGGTGTTGATGTGGTGACTTTTAGCGGAGACAAACTGCTTGGCGGCCCCCAGGCAGGTATCATACTCGGGAAAAAAGACCTGGTGGCCAGGTTTAAAAAGAATCCTCTTACCAGGGCACTCAGGATCGATAAACTGACTCTTGCCGCCCTGGAGGCAACGCTTCGGCTGTACAGGGATTTCGAAACTGCCACCAGGCGTATTCCGACTCTTCGCATGATTACCACCCCCGTCCAGGAGCTTGATGAAAGAGCCCACCGATTGAAAGAGCTCCTGAACGAGGTCGCATCAGCAAAGTTTCACTTTGCGGTGGAAGACAGTTTTTCCCGGGTTGGAGGCGGAGCCCTGCCGGGGCAAAATATTCCGACAAAGGTTGTGTCGGTGGTTTCAACTGGATACAGCGCAGCAAGTATTGAAAAAGCAATGCGTTTCTTTGATCCGCCTATTATCGGCCGGATCGAACATGACAAGTACCTGCTGGACGTTCGTACCATGCAGGATAAAGACTTTCCCGTGGTGAGAGAAGCGTTCTCAAAAATGGTATCTTGATTCTCTTTGCCGAATTACCCGGGCAGTTTTAGTATTCCAGGGTTATGAAAAATAATTACCGTTGCCGCTAAAGTGCTCAAACCGGCTGGGTATGGACTGAATAAAAAGGTGTCTTAAATAAGGATAGGGACTTACACGATGGTTGCGTATCAAAAATATTCTCCGGGACTGGACGAGTTCGAAGCACGAAAACAGGAATACAAGGATCTGTTTCAGGATGTTGTTGGTGGCATAGAAGACCTGTGTTTTCTGCCGCCTGTTCCAGGCCAGAAACTGCTTGCTAAAAACGGACTGAGTCGGTCGATTCTACCGGAGTTAAACAAGGCCGTTGTTGAAAAGAAGGCTATTTTAAATGCCGCGGAAAGGCTGATTTTTGTCCCCCTCTGGTATGATGACACAATTATCGGGGTAAGTGCACTGCGGTATACTGATCGTTCTGATAACCCCGATCACAGGCTCCTTGCTTGCTTGTCCACCATGAGCAGCTTGTTCGTAAGGAATCTTTCGCTGGATATTTCCCGGAAACTTGACCCTGAGACAGGGCTGGTTCCCGAACTCGCGTTTTTAGAGAAGCTCAAATCTCTCGTGGAATTTCACTCACGCGAAAGTGATTGCAAAAATGGCCATAATGCTGCGGTGCCCGATGGCGTACCGGCCACTTTCACCGTTGGCCTCTTCAGGAACCTTCCGAAAGAACTGTATCCCGTTAACCTATGGAGTAACAGGTGGCTTGATGTGAAAGAATTTGCGAGACTGGTGGCCGGGAAAATACCTGCGGAAGTAACAGGGGCATTGCTTCGAGGGGGAGAAGTAGGGATCATTGTACCGGGTGATGCGGGAATCGATTGCGAATTGCTGGCGGACGACCTTTCCCGTGGCGTTGATGATCTTCATGGCGCTGTGATCAATTGTCCTTTTGATTTCAGTGAGTTGAAGGCTGCCGGCAGAGATGGGGCTGCGGGTTCCGGCGATTTCTATATTTCGATGATGTTCGAAAAGTTGTGGACAATATTAAACAGCACCGTGATTACTTCTCACAAACGTGTGTGGAGCTGGCATGACCTGGTGAATCTCGGGGTCGCGCCCGAGACGGCCCTCGTTTTCAGCGATGATTTTCTTAGAGAAATAGATGCCATGGATAGATTTGCCTGTTTTTCCGTGCGTTTTCGTCCGGAAAGGTTCAGATCGTCGCTTCACGAGCTTTGCGCGAAGCTGGAGAAGGTCTCCGGTCAACTGTTTCCGGAAAATTCCGCCGTCAGGTGGATTTACGATTCCACCATGCTCGTGGTGGTGCCCGGTTCTGGGAGGCGATATGCCGGGGAACTGGTAAAGAAGTTGATGTCGGAGGTAGAAAAGGGCATCGGTGAAGGTCTGAATGTCGGTGTTTCGACCTATCCGGAATACGGGTTTTCCAGGCGTGAAGCCCTTTATAATTCAATGAAAGCCCTAGTTCACTCAGGCCTCGTAAGCCATCACGGCTGGGTTTTCGTTGATTCAGTGACCCTTAATCTCAGCGGGGATAACTATTTCAACCAGGGCAAACTCGAACTGGCCAGAAGGGAGTACGAAAAGGGGGTCAAGATAGACGGTAAGAATTCAAGCCTTCTCAACAGCCTGGGAGTTTGCTACGGTGAACTTGGTATTTCTGGCAAGGCTAAGGAAATTTTTGAAGAAGTTTTGAAGCTTAAACCGGATGATTTCATGGCCAGCTTTAACCTGGGATGTCTCCTGATGAGGCAGGACAAATTTGCCGAGGCCGAGAATATGCTGAAAAAGGCCATTGAGACGAACCCTGCAAGTGCGGAAGCCCATTTTTATCTGGGGAGAATAAGGTTCCAATCCGGAGAGTACGTTGACGCCGTGTTTCACCTGGAAAAGGCGGTGAAGGGGTGCGGAGCATGGAAGCCAGCAAGACGACTTCTTGCGGAAAGCTACGAGAAGCTCGGGAATGACAGGAAAGCAATGGAGCATTACAAGCATGTACTGAGAACGAACCCTGAAGACGCCATATCTCTCCACGCCCTCGGGCGTCTGTACGGAAAGGAAGAGAGGAATCTTGAGGTGGCCATAAGCCTGTGTGAAAAAGCGGTGGCTTTTGATGAAAGTAACAAGGATTACAGGTTGACCTTGGCAAAATTTCTGTACAGGGCCGGAGATTTCAGGGGAGCACTGGGGCACCTGGAAGCTATATCCGGAAATGACGGCTACAACAAGGAAACAAGGGATCTAAAAGAAGAGATAGAAAAGTCTATCAGTAGAACGGAGCGTCTCTCCGGGGAGGTAGGACCGAAGCAAACATAAAAAAATCCCCGCTACAAATGCTGCTTCCTTTCCCGGTACTCGTGATTCCGGGATTAAGCGATCTTTATCCGGAGGAACAAATCCCCACGTCCGCTGCCCACGGAATTGGGCTTGCCCATTTTTTTGAGTCGCAGTTTCGTGCCCGCCTTAACACCTGGGGGGATTTTGACTACCACTTTTTTTGACCTTGCCAGGTGAGGTATTTTCACCTCCACCTGTCCCCCCATCAGTGCTCGTTTCATATCTATTTCCAGCTGGTAGGTAACATCACCCGTTCTCGGATCCTGTTCTATCAACCCGGGTTCACCAAGGCCGAGAAGCTTGTCGGCAAGAAATCTGCCCAGCTTCCTGCCCGCTTTCTTTATTATGGAACCCAGTGAAAAAGGGAAATCTTTTCCCCTGTGTGCGACGTCAACGCGTCTTTCGGCTGCGCTCTGCCCGTAATAAGCCCGCTGTGCATGAGAAGATGATCCTCCTTGTGGCTGGTTACCGAACCTGAATACCCTGAAACCACCGGGACCGCCAAAAAGTATTTCCCCGAAAAACGCTCCTCGCCCTCCGAAGAAAAGATTGTTTATAAAATTTTCGTCGAATCGAAAACCACGTCGTTCAAATTCGTTGTAAAGTTCCGAAAAGATATCTCTTGCGTACCGACTTTGAAAAAAGTCCCTGAATATGTCTTCCTGCGTATAATGAAATCCGGCTCCCTGGTAGGTCCTTTGCTGACCGGACGCGTATCCTCGCTTCCTGAATAAATCGTACTGAGCGCGTTTTTGCGGGTCAATCAACACCCCGTATGCTTCGTTTATTTTCTTAAACCTTTCCTCGGCCTCCTTGTTTCCGGGATTCCTGTCCGGGTGCGTTTCGAGAGCCAGCTTCCTGAACGCATGTTTTATTTCTTCCGGAGTGGCACTGGGGCTAACTCCGAGGATCTGGTAGTAATCGGCAGTTGTATTCATGAGTCTGTCCGTACCTCTTTTTAATTGTTATCCTGGCAAAAAATCATAACAGTTTAAGTGCCGTAGAGCAAGAGTATCTGCGAGGTGAATGTTGTATTCATCTGTTGTCCTGTCGTATAAAAGCTCATGATTACCGGATCAATAATTCCTATGACTGTCTTTTTTAATCATCAGGAAAAGCTATTTGACGCCGGGACTGATGTGGGTAAAGATTATGTTTAAATTATAATTGGCTCCGGAGGTATCGAAAATGGCAGATCTCGACTGCAAAGGACTCGCGTGTCCCGCGCCTGTGCTCAAGACAAAAGACTTTATTGAAGCTAACAACCCGCAGGATATGGAAATCCTGGTGGATAACATTGCCGCAGCCGAAAATGTTTCCAGATTTCTCAAGTACAAAGGCTATGAAGTGGAGATGGAAAAACGTGAAGGAGAATTCCTGTTGCGTGCCGTGAGAGCGGGTAATGTTGAAGCTGCTCAGCCGGCGGACAGAGCCAGGGAACTTTCCGGTGAAGAATCAAAAAAGATTCTGATTGTGGTTGCAACAGACAGGTTTGGTTCCGGTGACGATGAACTCGGTGAAGCCTTGATGATGAATTTCTTGAATACGTTGAAGGAAATGGGAAGTAATCTCTGGCAGCTGGTTTTTCTGAATAGCGGGGTAAAATTGACGATTGAAGGAGCCAGAACGCTTGAAAGCCTGATAAAACTCGAAGAAAGCGGGGTGAAGATTCTGGTGTGCGGGACGTGTCTCAACCATTTCAGGTTGATGGAAAGCAAGCGGGTGGGAGAAACGACAAATATGCTTGATATAGTAACAGCTATGCAGCTTGCCGACAAAGTCATCAATATATCGTAAGAGCTTCAAAAATCTTGACAAACTTCTGGATGCGGCTATAATTTTCAGTAGCATCAGGCCGGAGTGGTGAAACTGGTAGACGCGCTGGACTCAAAATCCAGTGGGCCTTGCGCCCGTGAGAGTTCGAATCTCTCCTCCGGCATCACGGATCATGCGGGATTGGCGGTTTTGGCCAGTCCCTTTTTTTTAGGAAGTGATTCTGATTGTACCCGGAAGAGAAAGTCGCCATTCGAAGAAGGTGTTTTTCACCCTGCTTGCTTTTCCTGCGTGCCGATAAGGTCGGACTTTAACAGGGACGCGGCAAGTATGGTTTTTGCGTCCATAATTTTGCCCTCCCTCACCATGGCAAACAACCTTTCCTGTGAGTAGACCTCCACCTTGGAAATCTCGTCAATGGCGGTCAGTTCCCCTTTCTTTACCAGGTCCCTGGCCAAATAAAGGTTTATTATCTCGTTGGAATACCCGTACGCGGGGTAGTATCTGGTTAACAGCGTCAGGGTGCCGGCAAGATAGCCGGTTTCTTCAAGAAGCTCCCGATTTGCAGCTTCTTCCGGTGACTCTCCGTAGTTCATCTTTCCTGCCGGTATCTCCAGGGTTTCTTCTCCGGCAGCGTATCGCCACTGCCTCACGAGGATAATTTCGTTTTCGGATATCATGGGAATAATTGCAACCGCTTCGGGGTATTCTACCCAGAGCCTCTCCGTTTCCCTGGAAGTTTGAAGTCTTACTCTGTCGAGATGTGCCTTGAAACTGTGAGTCGATAACGTGCCAAGTCGCATAAGTCTTTCTTCCATAACTAGCTCCTGCATGGTCAGTTAATCTGGCTACGAGGCAAAGGGGTCTTAATTGTGGAAAAGATAGATCATGAAAAAAGCGAAGTAAAGTTTTTAATGTCACTTTCTTTCCCTTCCTCATCTGCTCCGGTGATGCCTCGCTGACATGCGGGTGCGATCCGGAACATGGAAGGTGGTGGGGAAAACGGGTTTGATTTCTGCGTGGTTATCAGGGAGTCTATTTCTTTCTTGATAAGACTCGGCATTTGTGTCCTACAATCCGGTTTCCCGGGTTGAGTTATAAGCAAAAGAAGGTGGCAGGAATTCCGGGTTTGTGCCCTTAGCGCCAATGGGTGATCTCCTGAGCCACTGCGGGCTATTTTTTATCCACCTCGGACAAGAAATTGCGAATCGCCAGCTCCAGTTCCCAGCCCGCAAGTATTTCTCGTCCGACAACCCTTAAGAGGTGATCCATTTTTTCTTGCCCAAGGGCTTTTTCGAGAGATGGGCAAAAGTAGTGTACGCAAAAATAATATCTCGCGACGAGTTTACATCCGGCCGATCCGACAAAAAAACAATGCTCTTCTACTTCTCTTCGGGTGGGAAGCTCAACTCCCAGCAACAGGTTCACAAACAGGAGGATGGAATCATAGTTATCTTCCATCCCTTTAAAGCAACAACTTCCCCGGTTTTTTCTGGCACAACTGCTACAAGTTTCTATCACTTTTGTTTTCTGAAACAAACTCTTTGTATGAAGGATAGCACGTTTGTATTTGTCTAAAAGTGATATTATTCTACTATCTTGAAGTGCTGCTTGCGAATGCAAAGAATAGAGCCGGTTTGTTTTGTCTATTTGAGTTAGAATCATATCTTTACCGTCCATTGCAATTTAAACCAATCGTAAGAGTTAAAATACTACTCTTAAGACATGTAACGTCTTTGCGTGTCTTAATTTTCGTCTTGTGTTTTGTCCGTTCGTATCCGCCGCAGGCGGATTTACAACCCTCCAGAGGCGGATCTTCGACCCTCCAGAGATAGTGCCATATGGCATGTCAAGTAGAATTTGTAAGTTTTTTCCGCAGCATAATCATCTTTTCTAAAGCAACTAAGTAACGAAGTGTCCGGAAAAGGCATCGGTACATGTAGCTGTGGGAG
>JALXAI010000129.1 GCA_026992215.1 Desulfobacterales bacterium
TCGATCTCCCTGTCAATACAATAGCATGCTGCGCCGTGCTCGATCCCCAGCCTGAGGGCTTCCACGGAGGGATCACAGGGTTCGAGGGGAAGATAGACCGTTGTACCATCCCTTTCTTCGTAAAGAACAACCGATATGAGGGGCAGGCGCTTGATCCCTCTGAATATTACCTGTTCGAGGGTTCTGGGAAGTTCCACGGCAATGGCATCGGGCCTGAAAAGGGCAAAATGCCTTATCACTTCCAGGCTGAATTCAATGCGCCCGTGCAGGACCGGCACAAAACAGACGTTACCCTTTACAAACAGCTCTATGTCTTTTCCGGGTAAATTAAAGTCTTCTGATCCCATGTTTTCACTCGCAAGCTTCGCCCCCCGATGCCGGTTCCAGAGACAGAACCCCGTGACCGATAACAACCCTTGATGCCCGGCATGGGTTCGCACGCGGATTTTTATTAATTCTTAGGATACATCATGGCACAAGTAAGGGCAAGGATGGGATGGATTTCAAGGGCCTGAAAGCTACCAACACCCTTCTGAAATTTAGGTGTCCCATAAGACCACACGCATGCCGGAGCTCGTGGTACTCAATACTTCACTTCCACCAGGTAAAGTCCCCTCGCGGGCGCCGTCATTCCGGCTCGTTTCCTGTCGCGGGATTCCATTATTTCTTTCAGTTCCTCCGGAGTAAATTTCCCCTTACCCAGGTCCACCAGTGTTCCCACCATATTTCTCACCATGTACCTCAGAAATCCGTTGGCCTCAAAGGTAAAGATCAGCATGTCATCGGGTTTTTTCGCCACTTCTGCTCGAAATAGCGTTCTTACCGTATTTTTTACTTTACTTCCCGATGCCTGGAAGGCCTTGAAGTCATGTTGCCCGTGCAGGATTTCGAGAGTGTATTCGATGCTGGGAAGGTTCAGTTCATGAGGAACGTGCCAGGAGTAGTTGCGAAGGAGTGCGGATCGTAGCGGTCTGTTCAGAATCCGATATTCATATACCTTGCTCCTGGCGTGAAACCGCGCGTGAAACTTCCTTGGTACGGGCTTCAGCGTTTTGATCACAATGTCATCGGGAAGAAGGCTGTTTAATCCTCGCCAGAGCGCTTCCGGTGGGATGTTGGTCGTGGACAGGAAATGGGCGGCCTGGCCGAGCGCGTGCACGCCGGCATCCGTTCTGCCGGACGCCCACACCGTGACATTTTCGCCGGTAATGATGGCAAGGCGGCTCTCAATAACTTCCTGTATCGTCAGAACCCCTTTTTGCCTTTGCCACCCATGGTAATTGGACCCATCGTACTCTATAACGATGAAGTAGTTCTTTTTCTCAGTTGAACCGGGCATCTTTTCCGGACGTTACGGTTGCCAGACGGTTCTGTCAAGCCCTGCGGTTTCAGGGAGCCCGAACATAAGGTTCATGTTGCAAACGGCCTGTCCGGATGCTCCCCTCGTCAGGTTATCTATTGCCGATACAACCACTATCCTGTTTACTCTGCGATCTATTTTCCAGCCTATGTCACAATAGTTCGTGCCTCGCACGTACAACGTATTGGGAAAAACTCCCTCTCCCAGGATTCTCACGAACGGAGCATCTTCATAAAAATCCCTGAAACTTTCCGATATATCATCAGGTTTTGTCCCGGTATCGAGGCTGGCATAAACCGTGGACAGAATGCCCCTGGTCATGGGAACAAGATGCGGTGTAAAGGATATCCTGACGGGCTTCCCCGCCAGGATGCTCAGTTCCTGTTCCATTTCGGGAGTATGCCTGTGTTCTCCCACTTTATAGGCCTTGAACCCTTCGTTCACCTCGCAAAAGTGGGTGGCAAGGCTCAGTCCCCGCCCCGCACCGCTCACTCCAGACTTCGAATCGGCTATTATGGAATCAGGGTCTATAATACCTTTTTTGAGAAGCGGAGCCGCGGCAAGAATAACACTCGTGGGATAGCATCCGGGGTTTCCAACGAGTTCAGACTTTTTGATTTCGTCCCTGTACAGCTCCGGGAGGCCATAGACCGCTTTTTCCAGGAGCTCGGGAGCGGTATGAGGCTGGTACCATTCACGATAGACCTTTTCGTCCCTGAACCTGAAATCAGCGCTCAGGTCCACAACCTTTGCTCCCGCATTCAGAAGAGACGGTACCGCGTCCATGGACGCCTGGTGCGGTAACGCCGCAAAAACAACGTCCGCTCCTTTT
>JALXAI010000130.1 GCA_026992215.1 Desulfobacterales bacterium
AAAAGAACGGATCGAATATAAAGGGTAAGTTTTCCTCGGATATCCCTTTCCCGGTATCCTTTATTTCAATACAGGTGTTTCCGCCCTTTTCGTAGCATCTCAAAGTGAGCGTGCCGCCGTCCTCCATGGCTTCAATGGCATTCGTTATCATAACTCCGAGCACTTCCTTGATAAGAGTCCTGTCGATCCGGATCTTTTTATCCTCGGGAAAGTTGAATTCAAAGGATACTCGTACATTATGGGAAGATATGAACGGGCTGTAATGAATCAGGACGTCTTCCAGGAATGTCATAAGATTGCAAGGCTCCCTTCTGGGAGTGGAAAGTTTTGTAAAACTGGTTATCTGGGCAACAATGTCCTCCAGCCGTTTCGCACTTTGCAGAATATTTTCAAGGTATTTCAGATGAGGGTTTTCCCTGTAGAGCCTTGCTGCAAAACCTCCAATGGCAGTGACCGGATTCCTGATTTCGTGAGCTACCCCCTGGGCAAGCTTTCTCAGAGCCTCGGCCCTTTCCTGGGTCAGTTCCCTGGCCTTTATCAGCAGCTGTTTTTCTCTTTCTTGGAGTCTGTAAAATTCGGTAATGTCGTAAAATAACACTATCATGCCTATAAGGGGCTTATCTTCTCGAGCCATGTCCCGGAGGTAAGAGCTGTTCATGGCAAGGATCTTCTTTTTCCCGGACGGGGTGCAGTAGGGAACTATCTTGGAGTACTTGATCTTCTTTTCGTAAATTACATCTAAAATTACCTGGTTGAATTCCTCGTTACCACCCTGGAGAAAGAATACTTCTCCCCATCCCTTTCCTTCAAGCTGATCCCTTGAATATTCAAGAATCTCTTCTGCTGCGGGGTTAATCATGAACATTTCGCCGTCCGAACTGATGGCGATGAGACCGTCATTCATGCTGGCGAGAATATTCTCGTAGAGGATTATTTTTTCCTCATCTACCATCTACCCTCTCTTCGAAAAAAGATTAGAGATGATCTGTCATCTATCCCTTTTATCATATATACTGGTTGCCAAGTTCATCAATTATTTGTTCGATATTCCCGTGTGTGTCCACGGTGAGTTGCTTGAGAGCGTCCTGTAGCTTTTCTCTAAGCTGCAGATCGTTCAGGTCGTCAAGACAACGGATGGTACCGCCACGTCTGCCGAGCCTGTACAAAAGCTTTTCTTTTTCGGGAAGTTCCAGGTACCGATCTATCACGGATAGCATCTTGGCCTTGTCATCGGGAAAAGTTCCTTCCACTTCTTCGAGCAAGTTAATGATGTGATCCGATGTGAGCGTGCTTGTTATGCTATCCAGCGATTCTATAAAGAGTCGAATTTCTTCTACCACCTCGTCGTCGCTTAACGGTTCGAACCTTCCACTTAATAGGTCCTGGTAGAGTGGAGTCGATGGGGGGACGCGCAGTGATCTCAGGCGAATAAAATCCGGGTTTATTTCGTTTAAAACCCGAGCTGATTCAACGGCGTGCTCCTTCCACCACCTCCTTCCCCCGAGACCGGGCATTACATATTCCGAGAGAGTCATGCCGGCTTCACGAACTTTTATCCCCGCATCTATGTGCTTTGCAGCCGTGGCCCCCTTTTTCATGAATTTGAGCACGTTATCGGATCCGCTTTCCATGCCTATGTGAATTCTCGATAACCCGGCATCCTTGAGTTCTTTCATCTCGTCCAGGCTTTTCCGGGAAACTGTACTGGACCTGGCATAAGACGTTATGCGTCCTACCTGCGGAATTTTATCCTTCAGGCAAGTAAGGATATCCACCAGGTCCGAGGTGGACATTACAAGGCTGTTGGCGTCCTGTATGAAAACGTTTCCTTCCCCGTAATAGAGCCACAGCGATACGGTCCTGTAATACGGGTGACTAGCCGGCTCTGACCAGACGAGCCTCAAAACCCTCCTGGTAATCTCTCCGCCATCGCCTGCCGCAAAAGATATTTTCTTCAAATCGTTTATTATCTCGGCGATATTTTCTATATCCCGTTTTATTTCCCTTACCGTCCTCCTCGAAAATTTCCGTCCCTTGTATATTGGGCAAAACGTGCACCTGTTCCAGGGGCAATTTCTGGTAAACCGCAGTAACAGGCTTTTGGCTTCGCTTGGAGGCCTTATGGGACCCTGTTCGAACGTCAGTTCTTCTCTCAGGTATTTTCTTATATTCTTATGTCGTACCGCAATCATGGGCATTTCACTGCTCGAAACTCGGGGAAGAGCCCGAAGGATTAAAAATGTCAGCAAAAATAAATGCTTCGCTTTATTGACATTTAACATGATGTTAATCTAAAAAGGTAGATATTTCAAGGAAAGGGCACTACGGGGGAAACCGGGTGCGTATTGGTCGAGATTCTTTTCACCGGGGATGATTTGGCACTGGGTGCTTTCGCCGGGATGCCCCCTGTGCAGGCCACCGCTAGGTGGCGACAGCCATATCGGGAAAGTAGTGAAGTGATACAGCAGTCCACAAAATTATATATCTACGAGGTAAAGGGGTTCATAAAAGATTGCCGATCCATCAAGATAAGGGGTTACCTGGGAAACTGGCCTGAACCCCCGTATAATTACCTGTTTTTCCTTGAACCGGTGAAAGACGACCTCAGGGACTGGTTATCGAAGCAGGAGAACCTGGAGTTAACAAACGAGTTTTCGATAGATTACGGTGACTGGCAGCAGGTTGTTCGCCGCAAGCACAGGGTCGGGCGATTTGTCATCTTGCCGGGGTTCACCGAAAGCCTCGGCCCCTGTGACCTGGATGATGAGAGCCTGGTTTATCTCTATATTACACCATGCCTTGTCTTCGGGTCGGGGCTTCATCCCACCACCTCCGGGTGCCTTGCTGCCATTGATCACCTCTACAGCGTGGATGCCCCTGAGACGGCAACTGACATAGGTACGGGGACAGGTATTCTTGCGATAGCTTGCGCAAAATGCGGAACAAAAAATGTAGTAGCCTATGACATAAATCCCCTGGCCGTGGAATGTGCAAAAGATAACGTGCGACGCAATAAGGTAAATGATACGGTAACGGTAAAAGAAGGAGACGGGATTTCGAACCTGGAAAGATCCGAACTTCTCTGCTTCAACCTGGACGAAAAATCATTCCGCAGACTGATTGAAAGAATAGATCTGAGGGAGTTCAGGTGGTCTATCATTTCCGGAATGCTCGAAAAGCGCTTCGAAAGGATAGCTCACCTGTTACCGTCGGATCTCAAGATATGGTGGAAACAGGTAAACAAGGGTTGGATAACCATTTGTGTGCAGGGTCAAGAATAGCAAATAGATAAGGGAGATTTTTCCATGCAGTTGTTATCTGGACGTTTTTTCATTCGACTGTTACTTAATGCCGCGGCTCTCGTGTTTACCGCAGCCATATTCAAGCACATCTGGCTCTCCGGATTTATGTCGGCCGTGGTTGCAGCCTTTATCCTTGGGATCGTAAACGTTTTCATACGCCCCGCCCTGCTGTTACTGACCCTTCCCATAAATATCATGACCCTTGGCATTTTGACCCTTTTTATTAACGCGCTTATGTTCAAGCTTACCTCCATAATCGTACCGGGTTTTTATATTGATGGCTTTTGGGCAGCCGTGGGGGGATCAATCACTTACAGTATACTTTCCATAATTATAAACCATGTGTTTAACCCGCTGGACGAAGACGATTTTCCTTCCTTTTAGGAGAGACGCATGAAGAGAAAAAAAGGGTACCTTCCCAGGTACGAACGTTGTTTTATCTGTGGAGACAGAGAAGTAAACCCCTTTTCCATGAGCATCAGGTTTTACTGGGACGGAGAAAGGATAGATACCGTGATCAAACCGATGGATTGCTACATGGGCTTCGAGAGGATCCTTCACGGCGGCGTGCAGACTGCCCTCATGGATGAGGCCATGGGATGGGCTGTCACCATGGAAATAGGTACCTTCGTTCTGACCAGAAAACTCTCCGTCGAATTCCTAAAACCTCTTATAACCGGCCGCAAATACAGGCTCATCGCACGAGCGGTTGAGCACTCGGGAAAGTTCTCCACTGCCGAAGGTGTGATCACCGATAACAGTGCCGGGAAAGTGTTTGCCAGGGCTGAAGGTACATTTTTCCACATGCCGGAAAAACAGGCTAAGAAGGTCAACGACTACCTGGTTTACAGGCCTGGAGACCTTAAATGCGTGTTCTGAAAAGTCTGAAAGCACCGGGAAGCATAGCATTTTGAAGGTCGTGGCATGGTTTACTCAAGGAGTTGATTCATACCAGGGATTTTGAAAATAGAGGACCCGGAAAATAAGCACGTTAGGCTACAGTAGTAAATGCGGTTATTCTAAAAACCATCAGAGCTCCTTTTTCATAACCTGTTCCAGGGTCGAGAGCAGACAACATGGTTGCAGTGGACGGTATGAAAAGTTGAGTGCGGAAAGACGTTCTGCTCCAGGAAGTGTACATATCCTGAAATGATGGTATGGAGGTCAAAAATGCCATAACTTAAAAGGTACAATTTGACATTGCCGCAGTTTTTCTTTAAATAAAAACCTGATTCAGGGACAGCCACGATTTCAAGTGTGGCAAGAAGGAGGAAAGTAAATGGCAAGTTTTTGCATTAAGTGTGGATCCGAGCTTCCGGACGACGCAAGATTTTGTCCGAACTGTGGTACCAGTGCGCCGGGCACACCGGGCACCAGCCAGGCATTTAATGCTTCAGCGGCCGGTGCCGGAACCGCCGGAGATTCCAGAAATTTCCAGGGGACAGGTTTTCAGCAAGTCCCCCCTGTGCCTCCTGGCGTTCATGCCTCCATGCCTAAGCTCGACATCTACTTTTTCGTGCCCATTGGCGTTTGTGCCTTCTGGGCACTTCTTACATTGTTGTTTATGGGTACGTTGATGAGAGCTGGACGCGGAGGCGTCGGACTTTTCTTTTTACTATTAAACGTAGGCTTGGCAGGAGGAGTATGGAAATGGCCATACCAGGAGTATAAGCGGGGAAATTTCCAGGAGTCGAGGAAAGGAGTTATCATTTTTGGTGCAATTGTAGCGCTGTTTGCCCTGTTTGCCATAGCTTATGGGCAGATGATTACCGCTCTGCTTGACCTCGTCGCTGCAGGGTCGCTTTTTTACTTATTTTACAAGCTGGGAAATAATTCCTGGTCTTTTTGAGAGGCTCTTACAGTACACGAACTAAATGTTAGGAGGACAAAATGTTTTGCAAAAAATGTGGAGAGCAACTACCCGAAAATGCTCGTTTTTGCCCTCAATGTGGAACCGAAGTCCCTGCAACTGCCCAGGCGGTTGACGAAACCCCTTCCTCACAGACAGCAGATTCCCCCGGGGTTGTTCCACCACCACCACAACAACAGGCATCTCAAAGCACGTCCAGCCAGGGAATTGTTTGCCCCAAGTGCGGCAGCGCGGACCTGAAAATAGAGCGTTTCACCTGGTGGGGCGGAGTGCTGGGAGCCGCACTGGCTAACAGGTTGTCGTGCAGGAGCTGCGGTCACAAGTTTAAGATAAATCGTTAATATTTATGCATTAAAGAATTCCCGAGACTTGAAAAAGGGATACCGATACCTGTGCAACCCTTTTTTGTGCTGCCATGGGAGGGAGAGTTGTGTTTTGTACTTATTGCGGCAAAGAACTGGCGGAAGACAGCAAATTCTGCATGCACTGTGGGGCGAATCTCGGGGAACCCGCAGGAGAACAAGAAGTAGAGTGCAGTGTTGTACGAAAACTCAGCAAACGAGGTGATCTCTTTTGTTTGAAACTCGGGAAAAATGCTCTGTTTACAGTGTCTTTCGGATTTGCTGGTATGCTCGTGCTGGGTGCTCTCGTCGCTCTGTCTCTGCCGGTGGTTCTCCTAAAAGTTTCTTCCGGTGATTCGCTTATCACGGGGCTCTCAATATTTATGGTACTTGTCGGCTTTATTTTCGCCGTTTTTGCAGTTCCTGTCACTAAACAGGCTCTGTCATACGCAAGGCTTCCTTTCCGGGACGACGGTCTTTACTTCAGTAAGGAAAACATCAGAGAGCTGATAGTTTATCGAAAATGGTTCGGAATTTACCAATTCGCGCTGATCCTTGAGCTGGACAGAGGAGCAGTCAAGCTGATTTTACCCGTGAAACCGCCGGATTCAAAAGAGCAGGCTGAGAAGATGGCCGGTGAGTTGGTCCGGTTTTTCGGTGTGAACGTTCCGATCAGGTGGACAAGGTTTTCGTGGCAAGAACTCAAAAGGGAATTTCGAGGAAAATAAAATCCGTAGCCTGAGACGTTTTCACATGCATTCCAGAATACTTCCTTTAAAACATGTAACGTTTTAGCGTGTCATAATTTTCGTGCTGTGATTTGTCCGTTTTTGGCCCGCCAAGGGCGGATTTACAACCTTGAGTTACGTTTTAAGTTTTAGGTGAGAACAGCTTGCCGCAACGCGGCAGAGCTCATTTCTGCAATCGCCGGGCACCGATTGGAGAAATGAAAAAAATTTTTCTTTGCGTCCTTTGACTGACCTGTTAAATCCCACTGGGCTACAATGACCGCATTAATTAATACAGCCTTACATTTTCAGGGCCCTTTATTATCAAAATCATCGGGATGAACCAGCTCCTTGAGGGAGCCTTGCCACAACCTTTCTAAGAAAGTGATACTGAATACGGTGATTATATTTTACTGGGGCGTCTTTGCGGTTTCAGGGCAAAGCGCTGTCCTGAGCTTGTCGAAGGGCGCTGTCCTGAGCCTGCCGAAGGATCGTATCCAAAATTTGGGTTGCGGCTTCGCTACCTTAGCCTATCGGGCGGTGCCTGTGGATCGGTGCGCGGTGCAACGGGTGATTGTTCCCTACAGGTACCGCATCATGGTGCCGGTTCCCCGAATCCAAGAAGCGGGCATTCCTGGCAGCGGGGTTTTTTTCTGCAGTAGTTTTTCCCCGTCATTACAAGAAGGGCATGGTATTCCTTGAAGAGCTTAACGTCGGGGTCGAGCGAATTCATGAAAAGCGCCTGCATTTCATCGTACGAGGTTTCTTCGGCCACAAGCCCGTGTCTTGAACAAACCCTGTACGTGTAAGTATCCACCACAAAAACCGGTAAATTCCCGGCATACAGGAGAATGCTGTCCGCGGTCTCGGGCCCGATCCCTTTCACCGATAGAAGTTTATCTCTGAGCACACCTGTCTCTTCCGCAAACATGGATTTAAGATCGCAGCCATAATTTTCAGCAAGAAACGAACAGAAATTCTTAAGCCTCTTTGCCTTTTGATTGAAATACCCCGAGGGCCTTACAAGTTCGGCAAGTTTTTCCAGTGGAACATCGAGAATTGCATGACAGCTGAGAACCCCTGCTTTTTTCAGGTTTCTAATAGCCTTGGTGACGTTATTCCATGCGGTGTTCTGGGTTAGGATCGCACCTACGATAACCTCAAAAGGGCCGTCGGCAGGCCACCAGTGCTGCGGTCCGAAATGCTCAAACAATCGATGGTACATTTCAAGAAGTTCGGTTTTCGCGGAATCTGTCATTAATTACTACAG
>JALXAI010000131.1 GCA_026992215.1 Desulfobacterales bacterium
AAACCCTTGAGCTTCCCAGTATGTCACTGACCGTGGAAACGGTTACGGCTATGAAAAGGTTGGTAAGAATTAACACGGCTCCCGTCACAAGGGTTGCCAGCCTGATATTATTGAGTTGCTCCTTTTCTATTTTTCGGAGTTTCGGCCATCCAAAGCCTGCAAGGAAAAAGGTACATATCCCGAATATATCGGCGTGTGCGAGTGGGTTAAGATCAGGTTTACCATCACTTCCCTGGGGATTCCTGGAAAAAGCGGCAATTGCCATATCCCCTGCCGCTCCCGAAATCGTAATGGAAATTATTACTCCAAGCGAAAAATACAATATCTCTTCGGAATTTAACGATGTTAAAATCATAACTCCTGTCCTTCAAGAAACGATTAAATCCGGTTTGTTTTCTTATACCATTTCAGCAGATTTATCGACAGCAAATGAGTAAATCTGCTCCGTTATTTTCGTGGGACGTAATACGATTCAGAAGCTAAATATGTGCCCTGTTATGGCTTCTACAGTTTCAAGAAGTTCCGGGGCATTTGTGCCTGTTTTTACCCTGATGCCATGTTTTCGTAAGAATTGAAACGCGTCTATTTTTTGTGAAGGTATTCCTTCAATTGACCAAGAACAATATGCATTATATCCCGGGGTTTTTCAATTCCGTAAATCGAGACATGCTTCATGGAAGCCGCGGCTTTCCGGAATCTTCCAACCCCCTTTTTATTACCGATATACACAGCCGTAACCCTTATGTCCCTGAGTGTGCCAAAAAGTTTGATCAGTTTTTCGAGGTTGGTGATTTCCATGTCAGTAATCAGGAATATATCAAGTTTTTTCTTTTTAATTACCTTTTCGAGCACATCTATCTCAATTGCTGTTCCTCCACCAAAGTAGGTACATATGGCTTCGTAGATTTCCATTCTGTTTCGGCTGTCGATGACGAGCTTCCTGTTCCCCGCCGGAGCGTCGCTGAAATTGTAAACGGACACTGATGCGTCCTCCCTCAGGTAGGCATCCGCGGCACAGCACGCTCCAAGAACCGCGTAGGACAAAACCCTGGACGGCTCTGGCATGCTCCCTGAGGAATCAATGAGTACCATGCAATCCGGAATGCGTTCCCGGGATGAATAAATTTCTCCTTCTTTCTTCTTCCATTTCACGGTTAACGGTGGCAATATTTTGCCCATGCTGTTCCATAAATCGATGTCGTAGAAAGAATCGGATACGCTCCATTGCACGTGTGAATACGGGTAAAGTGCCCCGTCTTTTTTTACCTCCATTTTTCTAATCCGCATACGATATTTTTCTGCCAGCGACATATAAAAGAACGTGCTTGCCTTGACTTCACGTCCTAAACCGTGTCCCATTTTGCCTTTCGAATCTCCACCGGTCGTTTTCCCGTAAGCCCTGGTAACGGAGGAAAAAACGTCGCTGAAGGCTTGTGGATCCCGGATCTCTCGCGCGAGTTCACAAAAACTATCTGAGAATTCTCGAGCGGTAACGCCGCGGATATCATGATAACCCATGAGCGGGGCAGAATAACTTCGTGTTTCCGTAACATTCGGACCCTGGGCTTTTAAGGCGCGAGCAACTTTTCTTATGCTTCTAGTCCAATTTTTCCTGTCAAGATAGTCTATCTCAGCCAGATACTCAACGGTTGGGGAATCAAGCAGGGAAGAGGGAACATCTTGAAGTGCAATTTTCCATGCGTAGCTGTAGAGTTCAAGGAGGATACAAGTATGGTGGGAATTAACCGAAGCTGTCTTTTGCATAACCGGTACTATTGCTGTCCAGCCGCGCTGAAGGCAATAATAATCAACCACTGCATCGAGGAAAATATCGGTAACGAAACGTGCCAGTGCACTGTTTCCGGCAACTTTTAACGATTCGTGAAACAGTGAGATATGTGTCTTTAGGTCCCAGGGGCATACCGCGTGATGGGCCAATCCATGGGTTAAAATGGCATCCAGCAACTTAACGGCGGGAAGTTCTCCTGAGTATTTGCGCAGGAAGTTTGTGTTAACCAGGATTCTTCTTTCCTTAATGGACATGGCAGGCCACGGCACTGGCATGTCAACCATTTGAGGTGCCGGTAATTCAGGGTAATGGAAGCGCTTTCTTGCCTGTTTCCAGGTCTTCCGCAATAAGTCTTGAAGTCTTTCAGCATACATTCTTGTCAGCAGTTGAAAAAGTTCGGAACCTACGTGAGAAACCTGCTTTTCTAACCAGAGCTGCAATGTTCCTGTACTATTCCTGCCAGTACCTTTCCCTTGCTTTCTATCCTTCCGGACACAAGAAACCTCCCCCCCCGCATCCATTCGCACGCAAAACGTCCGCACATTCCATTGATTATGATCTTTCCGCCTTTCATACCCAGCGCTGCCCAATTACGGACGTTTCCGGAAACGGATATAGTGCCTCCCGACAGGTTCATCCCGAGAAAATCACCCACGTTTCCGTCAATGTTTATGGTTTTGCCTTCCGGGAGACGATACCCCACAAAATGCAAAAGATGCCCGGAATTCGGAAATTCAAGGAAAAAAAGTTCCTTGTCATTGCTATTGATAAGGGCGGAGACGAAAAGACCACCTATAACGGCATCCGACGGGCTGTTTATACGGGACACGCAAACGGTGTGGCAGAAATCCTCTATTGCACCCGCGGAAAGATTAAGCTTCCCGGTAAGCCCGACGACTTTTCCGTATAGAGCCTCTACAATCTTATCGGTGATGATTGTCCCGTGTGCGGGTAGGCTCTTTTGAACGAAACTATCGAAAACCTGAACCACGCCGGAAAGATCCACTTTTTGATAACTCCCGGCCCTCATGCTGCCCCGGGATCGAAAAGATTCCCTGGAAAATTCCCTGAATGCTTCGAAAGGATTTTTCATAACCACAAAAATCATGCAAGTAATAAGCAGGTTAGCATCCCTATAAAATCATGCAGTGTAGAGAGCTCTTCCGGAAATACCTGAAGCAGCAAAACGGCAACCGGAGGCCCCCGTTATTCTTTTTGCGTGTACGTAAAAAACAGCAGTGGCAAACGGTGGTTTCCTTCCATAGTGCCTTCTATCTCATTTTGCCCCCACTCCTTCACGAGTCAGGGTGCAAGGATAAAATAAGAGAACCAGTAAAGCCCTTTTAACCCTTTTAGCTTTCTCAACCAGACAACTCTTCAGTCCCCGTGGCCATTAGCTGAAAAAACCTTGGCCTGTTGCGCGCCCGGTATTAAGACACCCCGGGATCAGGGTCAAAATTAGAACCGGCAAAAACGCGACACCCGGTCAAAGTAAGGTTTTAATTTATCATGAAATATTTAGAAAGTCTTCACTAACCTACACCTGTGCCCAGAAGCTCAGGCTTTTATCCCTTGATCCTTTATCCCTTGCCACTTGTCCCACTTATCCTAAAAGGCAAAGTTGTCTCCTTTTAATAGGAGCGATACCCCGGAACCGGTACCGTGCACATCGAGTAATGATATTTATAAAGTGTGGTAAAATCATGCTGGCAAGTGCTGTGGGAGGTAAGTCCCATCTCCGGGTTTTTTCCTTTTCGATGGCACTATTCTGGATAAATTATTTACGATAAGGTAGATCTCCGGTTACTTTTTCAAGGAAGTTGCCAGCTGGAGGATTCTCTATTTTGGCGGTAGGTTTTTATTCGAGTATCCCCTTTCTCTGTCGGACGGGATCAGGAACACCCTTTGATGAAGGAGTGAGTGACTAATATCTGCTACTTTATACCGGTACGGGTGCATCAAGAAATGTATTTAGCCTTCGACAACCCTCAAGCAATCCTGCGGGAACCGATGAGTTCCTTTGTCTTCCAGGGTCACTTCAATCAAAGCGTCCGGATCGTTTTTGCTTGTGTCCGGGTCAGTCACAATGCCTTGAAGCCCGATATATTCATTCATGTATTCTTCCCAGCTCTCATCATCGGATTTTCGATATATTTCAACTTTTTGTCCTCTTTTGAAAGTCGGCATTTGTTACCCCCTTTCGGAAGTTCATATAGTGTTGGACTGTTTTATCTGGTGGTTTCCTGAGCTGGTAAAATTTACGCACAAGCCTTTCGCTTTCGGTTTTTTCACCTCCTTTCGGTTTCTCATTACAAGGTCGATTCATTTGATGGCGGGCGGAACCCCGTTTTCCACATGCAGCTTGGCAGCAAGTTTTCTGGCGCAAGCGACACAGAGAGTTGCTCCTTCGGGCACTCCCTTCAGGCTTCCGACTCTTTCCATAATGTAGTCATGGTATCTTGCAGGACCTAGTACCGCTCCGCATTCCTGGCAATATTCAAGTTTTAGCCTGTTGAGTACTGTTCCGCACAGTGAGAGTATTCTTTCACCGTCCCTGTCTTCAATTCTCATGGCGTCATTGGGGCAGTTATTGGCACAGGCTCCGCACAGGATACATTTTTCCGCCGTGCTTCTGAAGTCCGTTTTAACATCAGTTTCGATATCAAAATGTCCCATTTGCAATGCGTCGACTTTCATGTGTTCTTTACATACTTCAACACATATACCGCATCTTCGGCAAATGTCACATCTGAGGCATCTGAGGCCTTCTTCCCTGGCTTCTTTGGGAGAAAGCCCAAGTTCAACCTGCTGAAAAGTGATACGTCTTCTGTCAACGTTCAGCAGAGGCATTTCAGGTCTTTGCAGTCGCATTTTCGTTGAGGCACTGACTTCTATGGGTTCAAGCCTTCTGTGTCTCACCGGTACCGGTGGCATTTTAGGCTGGGGTATACCCTGCAGGTAACGATCAATTGCCTCTGCGGCCCTTTTACCCCCGCCAATCGCTTCAATTACCGTTGCAGGTCCCGTCACCACGTCTCCTGCAGCGAACACACCTTCTACCGATGTTTCCATGGTAACGGTGTTAACCGTAATCGTTCCTCGTTTTGTCCAGCTCAGTCCTTCGAGGGTTACCAGTCCCTCTTTCTGGATTGCCTGACCTATGGCCGAGATCACCGCGTCTACTTCGATGTAATGATCACTGTTCTCGATGGGAATAGGTCTTCTTCGCCCCCTTTCGTCCGGTTCGCCGAGCTTGGCTCTGACGCAATGAAGCGCAGTTACCTGGTTTTTTGATCCTATAACCGCCTTGGGGATCGTCAGGAAAACAAACTTGACCCCTTCTTCTTCTCCCTGCCTGACTTCTTCTTCGTGTGCCGGCATCTCGGAATGAGATCGGCGGTAGACAACCGTCACTTCTTCGCAACCAAGCCTTATACAGGTTCTGGCGGCATCGATGGCAACGTTACCGCCACCGATAACGGCTACTCTTTTCCCCGGCATATGCCTGTTTCCCAGTGCAACCTCCCTAAGAAAATCAACTGCACTTATCACCTGCGGGTAATCATTTTCACCGGGGATGTTGAGCTTGTATGACCCGTGAGCACCGATTGTTACCAGGAATGCTTCAAAACCTTCATCTCTAAGTTCGTCCAGCGTTACATCTTTCCCCAGCTTCGTGTTGAGACGAAATTCGACACCGAGCTCTTCAATCATGGATACTTCCCTGTCTATTACCTCCCTGGGAAGTCGATACCTGGGGATACCCACCATCATCATTCCACCTGCAACAGGAAGTGCTTCTATAATTGTAACACGGTAACCCTTCAGGGCAAGGTAGTAAGCAGCAGTCATACCGGCAGGGCCGGCTCCTATTATACAGACCTTTCTGTGATTATCCGGAGCCTTTGGGGGGTTCTTGTATTTCATCTCACTCATGGCACGTTCTGCGGCATACCCCTTCAGGTCCTTGATGGCAATCGGTTTGTCTATCTTCCCGCGAACGCAGACAAATTCGCACGGATGTGTGCATACCAGGCCGCATACCCACGGGAAAGGATTATCCTCCCTTATAATCTCTATTGCTTCGGCTTCTCTTCCCATGGCAATTAAAGTGACGTAACTGGGTATGTCGAGTCCTGCAGGGCAAGCCATTTGACATGGTGAAGGGGCCAATTTTACGCATTCACCCGTAGGACAGTTCCTGGTTTCCACATGACTGACAAAAGCTTCTTTCGCTTCTTTTAAAGCATCGAGAATCATCTCGCCGGTTTCAGTCGAAGCATCGTCAATGTCTTCCGCGATAAGTTTCTGGGCAATGCCCTCGATTGCGGGAATGTGTTCCGGTCCGCCTCTGCCCCATGATATATCGTCCAGAAGCTTCAGGATTTCCTCGGCAAGATACCTCCCTCGAGGATGTGTAAGTCTGCCCCAGGATATGATTCCCCTCAATCTTTCTGCCGTTTCAGCAACCTTGCAACCATACTCTGCCATACAACTTCCCCCTAATTTTTTTCCGGACAAACGTAAGACCAAAAGAAATGCCTTCAGTCAAACAACCTTCCATGTGAAAGCCATTCAGGGCGGGAAACGTTTATGCCAAATAAACACTTCTACTTCTGCGTGCGATGGCACCGTCAGGAAGGTTATTCGAACACGACTTCACTCCAAAAAAACGCACCACACGAATACCGTAAAGCTTTATCCGTGGTGGCATTGGAGTATAAGTTAATAAAGGGTTAGCGTCAAGAAAAAATCTGTTACGAGGATATAATTTTCCGATGCTTAAATGCGCCGGAACCTGTCAAAAATCCAAATATTTTTGTAAAAGGTCCCTTTCCCGGGGTAAGGTAGAAGTATACCAAGAAACATGTAACCGGGAAACGGGGTAAGGTGCGATGAAAAACATGTATATTGTATGGACCGAAAAAAATAAGCTGGGCATTCCAATCATAGACGAACAGCACAGAGGCATAATATCGAGCATCAATTCATTATATTACTTTATCCAGAAGGGCAATGCCGAGGAAATTATCAATCCCACTATGATAACTCTAAAACAGTACGTGGATGTACATTTTGCAACCGAAGAGTCCTTGCTGGAAGAGACCCGATATCCCCATGTTGTAAGACACGAAGGGTTGCATAAAGAGTTCATCGTGACACTAAATGGAATCGCCAGAAAGCTTGAAGTGAACAAGGATTCCGACATGGTTCTCAGGTTTCTGAAAGACTGGTGGTTGGGGCATATAAACGTAGAAGACAGAAAGTATTCAGCCCATGTCAGACAGGCACTGGGCATAGAAAGATAGACGTCAAATAGAAGAATAGTTGGAGGATCTCCCGATATGGCTTCGTTTTTCCACCATGTGCTTAATCTCGAACCCAGGTACTACTTTCTGGTTGGTTTCCTGGTGTTGTGGGGAGCGGGAATGTTGTGGGCTGTGCTGTTTGTGTTTTTCCATGTGATGAAGAAGGCAAAGGCTGGAAAAGCGCTTAAAAGTATGAAATTTGAACCTGCGAGGGATAATCCAGTGTATCTTGAGAGAGTGAAAGAAAATGCGCTCAACACTGTTTACAGGGATTTTTTATTTCCGTGCAACGGCAGTATTAAGACGACGGTAAAAAAGGGGAAAATTCGCATTTCGTGCAGTGCCGAAACGCCACGGGAAGATCTCCCCAGGCCGATTGGTCTTAAAGAACGCGTTCAAATAGTG
>JALXAI010000132.1 GCA_026992215.1 Desulfobacterales bacterium
AAAACACCTCCTACCAGGGGTCCCAGGGCCATCGGGATGCGCCGAACCAGCGAATGCATACTGACACCCATGGTGCGCTTGTTTTTGGGCAGCACCCTGTGGATCAGGCTCATTGTGGCCGGAAGAGATATAGCTGACCAGGAGATAAAAAGGACTGCTCCCGCGAGCACGGCCTGCCACGCAGGTATAAGGATAACGATAAGAAACCCGGCCATTGCCAGGAGATTGAAAATGAGAAGGGACCGTTTGAAACCAAGGCGATCTGATAAATATCCGCCGGGGAACGAATAGAGAGCGGAGAGCAGGTTATCCATTGCCTGTAACAGCCCGATAACCATAGTGCCGCCGCCGAGGGCAAGAATATATATCGGGAGGAATCGTTCCGCCATGCGTTCTCCCATGCCCAGGAGAACCACCATGGCCAGCATGCCCACGGTACTCCTTTTGAGCCCCAGGAAGTTAAAGAGCCTTCTCACGTCAAAGCCGGGGGCATCCCGCGACTTTTTGCTCTCAATTCTATTTTTCGGTTCTCGCGACATCAAGCCGGCACCACGCGTAAAGAGCATCGTATACTTCGAACTGCCTTCCTATATTTTCCACGTCGTCCGGGAAGCGGATACTGTATCCCACGGCAATAGCTTCGAACCCGGCCGCCAGGGGGTCGTCTTTCAACCTGTTTGTGTCAGCGGCATTTATGATTTTGGCCATTCTGAGCAACGCCCTGTCCTTTAGGCCGTATTCGCGAATAATTACGTCAAACGTGCAGAGGTCATCTCGATGATGCAGCTTGGCTCCCGGCGTGTCAAAAGGGATTGCCCCCTCTTTTTCAGCGACTTCCAGTACCATGCTCTTGGGAACGAAAAGAAACTCGGCATCAGAATCGATGAACCTTGTAATCAACCACGGGCAGGCAACCCTGTCTACATGGACATGGGATCTGGTTATCCATTTCATTTGTTTCTCCTTTCCTAGCTATGCTTTTTTGAAATTACCGTGTTTCAAAATCCGAAAACTTTTTCTGTCATTACGGCATTTGCTTCCAATAGGAACTCTCCCGTGTTACCCGTGCTCGCTAAAGTATCTGTGTAAGACCTCAAAAAACCGGGCGCCTTTTTCCATGCGGTCTTCATCGGCCGGAAGAGAGCGCTGCAGACCGGTGATAAGAGCGCCGAGACCTTCGGTTTCGGGTCTCCCGTATTTTCCGTCTTTCAGATCCAGATCATGGACGATTTCGGCGATGGGTATGAGTTCGGGGTTTTCCAACCGCAGATACCGAATCATTACTTCAAATGTGCACCTGTTTCCCTGATGAGTAAATTCACCTTCGAACATGTCGAAACGTATTTCTCCGGACTCGGGGTGATAGGTCTCGGAGTCCACAAACCTGAAGGTCGCCTCGGAGTCGATAAACCGCCTGATTAACCATCCGCAGGCGATGCGGTCAACGAAAACGTTTTTCCTCGTCACCCAGACCTTCCCTCTTAAAGTATCGAGGTCAACTTTAAAAGAAGGGCCGCCTGCCGATTCGTGTCGTAGTTTTTCAGTCAAGTTTTTGATCGCTGCCCGGGCTTCCCATCTTTGTGGAGCCTGAAAAAAGTCTATGGCGACAACCTGGTTGAATCGACGCTGCAGTCTGGATACCCGGGAGGAGAACTTCAAAAATGTCTGGTCGTTGCTTTCGGCCGCAGAAGGAAGATCGGAAAGTAAACTGTTTGCTTCACGGATCAGCTTCTCGTAGTCCCCTTTTCTTGCCTCCTGGAACTGCTCGATAAGCTGATCATCAGTAATGCCAGCCACGAACCTGGCTTCCAGGATCCATCCGTTCCCGCCGCCTTCGATAATTTCGTTGAGTATCCAGTTCATGTCTTCCCGGGCCTGCTCCGAGGAAGGGAGAACATAGACAGCCTGCTTGATTGCGAGCGCCCCCACCTGTTGTAACCGGCGCCAGATTTTTACTCTCAAAGCGTTGGGCTCTGGGGGTATCTGGTGAATGAGGACTATCCAGGCACTGGTGTAAGAATGATCCATCACGGCCTCTCTAAACATATGTTACAAACAAAGTGTCACAATTGTTACATAAAATCAACCCATAAATTTATTCCGCTTATCAGGCTGGTACTGATTTTTTCTTTCCAACGCAAGTTCACCTAATAGGACAAGAGGTTTAGTGTTGATAATATATTGA
>JALXAI010000133.1 GCA_026992215.1 Desulfobacterales bacterium
TCGCCTCGCAAAATTTCTCTATTTCAATCGCAACCTGCCTGTTGAGGTCGAACTTGTTCACGCAGACCATGGCGGGCACGTTAAAGAAACCGGATAGTTCCAGAACCCTTTCCAGGTCGTGCCTACCGGACACCGTGGGCTCGGTGACAATTAATACGGCGGACGCGTTTCCAACGGCCGCTATTACCGGGCATCCGACCCCCGGCGGTCCGTCGGTGATGATCAGGTCAATACCTTTCTCCATGGCCAGCTCTCTCCCTTTTTGCCTTACAAGGGTTACCAGCTTGCCCGAGTTTTCCTCTGCAATCCCGAGCTGTGCATGTACCATCAAACCATACCTCGTTTCTGATAGGTACCATTCACCACACAGCTTTTCGGGGAAATCTATTGCCTTTTCCGGACAAAAGTGAACACACACGCCGCAGCCTTCACAGTGAAAAGGATTTACCCGGAATTTTTCCTCGTCTATTGCGCCAAACTTGCATAGGGAAACACATTCACCGCACTGCGTGCATTTTTCTTCATTTATCACCGCCTCGTGTCCGGAAGTAAAGTTATGGCTCTCTATAATGCTCGGGTTCATCAACAGGTGAAGATCCGCCGCGTCCACATCCGCGTCGACGAGAATCTTATTTTCCGCTATTGCGGCAAATGCTCCCACAATACTGGTTTTTCCGGTTCCACCTTTTCCGCTTATCACCACAAGTTCGGTTATTTTTCCGTCCATTATCTTTTTCCCTGCTAAAATGATCCTTTACCGAGTTGATTCTGGATTTTTGCCATTAAATCTCTCATCATTTCTGCCCATTCCGGCAATTCTTCTGCGAGTAGTTTCCCTTCCGCATATATTTCCGCGACTTTTCTATCAAACGGAATTTTTAAAAGTATGGGTATGCCCTGCGCTTGTGCCCATTGTTCAACCCTGGTGTCGCCTACTCCATAGCGATTTATGACGATACCGCATGGTATATTCAGCTTTTTGGTTAGCCCAACGGCCAATTTAAGGTCATGCAATCCAAAAGGTGTTGGTTCGGTCACAAGCACAATGTAATCGGAATCCATCATAGTGTTTACTACCGGACACGAAGTGCCCGGCGGCGCATCAAGTATTGCAATTTTGCCCGGTTGTATTTTTTCTTTTACCTTTTTTATAAGTGGGGGAGCCATGGCTTCCCCGATGCGCAGCTTTCCGTGCACAAACTCTGTGGTATTGAAGTGGCCGACCTCAATTACGCCTATTTCTCTCAAACCTTCGCGTAACGCGTCTTCCGGGCACACGAGAAAGCAACCGCCGCAGCTATGGCAAAGTTCGGGGAATACTAGCACAGTGGATTCGAGCGGTGCTATCGCCTTAAACTGGCAGATTTCCCCGCATTCCCCGCAGTGGCTGCATCTGTCTTCATCCACTTCCGGTATCACCGTTTTTACGGTTTCTTTCGTATCCCATTCAATGTCTAAAAACAGATGCGCGTTTGGTTCTTCCACGTCGCAGTCGAGTAACTGCGTGTCTTTCCTGAGAAAACAGGCCAGGTTGGTTGATAGTGTCGTTTTTCCTGTTCCGCCTTTTCCGCTGGCAATGGTAATTATCATTTTCAGCTCCAATGAGATTGAACACTGGGTCCGGAAGCAACCTTGTATTCGCCTCGTTTAAATTTTTCCACGGCTTCCTTGACGGTACCTTTTACACCGGTGATCACGTCGACGCCTGCCGCCTTCAGGGTTTTGAAGGCCTTGGGACCGCAGTTTCCGGTAAGCAGTATTTTTGCTTCCCGGTTAATGACATTCATCGCGGCCTGAACTCCTGCGCCCTGGGGCAGGTTAAGACTTTGCTTGTTATCTACGGCCTCGTATTCCATTGTGTCCGGATCAACGATTATGAAGTAAGGAGCCCTGCCGAATCTTGGATCTACGCTGGCATCCAGATCTTTTCCCTGGGCACTGACGGCAATCTTCATTTTTTGCCTCCTTTGCATGCGGAGTTATTCCCGGCATCCGTTAACGGGGACGCCGGGTATCCTGTTAATTTTCTCAGCAACCGGTTAATGATCACAAACATTTTCCCCGGTTTGCAGCGTCCCTTTCAGGTACTGGGATACAAGTTCCTCGGGTTCAAGGATGGGAGCTCCTGTGATTACCCTCACGCCCCTTTCCTGGAAAAGAGACATTGCTCTCTGTCCCATGCCTCCGGCGATTATGAGGTTTACGCCCATTTCCCCCAGCCACCTGGGTAATACGCCGGGTTCATGAGGCGGAGGGGTAACGAGTTTCTTGTTATCGATTCTGTCCCCGTCCACATCGATTATTGCAAACTGCTCGCAATGCCCGAAATGGTTCGTAAGCTTACCTTCTGCCAGAGGTATGGCTATCTTCATCTTGGTTCCTTCAGCCATTTTGACTTCCTGCGCTGGAGCGCTATCCGCTGGTACACTTGCTTCACATTGCATTTCAACGTTGTTTACCACCTCGTTAAGAGCCGTGGCGAAAGGCCCGTCCGGCTTCACGTTGGCAAAAGGCTTTCCCAGGTCCCCCGCTTCCACGAGGCTCAATTCGAAGGGCAGTCTTCCCAGAAAGGTTACGTTCATTTCCTTTGCGGTGCGCTCTCCACCGCCTGTTTTGAAGATGTCTATCTCCTTGTGACAGTGTGGACACTCAAGGCCGCTCATGTTTTCAATCAGTCCGAGGATGGGCATGCCCACGTGACGGCAGAAGTTGATTGATTTTCTCACGTCTGCCAGGGAAACTTCCTGGGGGGTTGTAACTATGATCGCCCTCGCATCCTTGATAATCTGTGCCACTGAAAGGGGTTCATCACCGGTACCCGGTGGTGAGTCGACAACAAGGTAATCAAGGGAACCCCACTCGACCTCGGCGATAAACTGTTTGATCGCGCCGTGCTTGAGCGGGCCTCTCCATATGACCGCCGTGTCGGTGTCCTGCATCATGCACTCTATGGATACTACCTTGAGATTCTTGTTGTAGGAATGAGGCAGAATCTGTCGATCGGGCGTAATGTTAAGAAGTCCCCTTATGCCAAGTAAGTGTGGAATGCTCGGACCGTGGAGGTCAATGTCCAGGAGTCCGACCTTTTTCCCCTTGTTGGCGAGAGACAGGGCGATGTAGACCGCAACGCTGCTTTTCCCAACCCCCCCCTTTCCACTCATTACCATTAACTTGTGTTTGATGTTTGACAATCGCTTGTTAACCAGCTGGTCTTCGGCACTCATTTTTTCCTTGTGGTCACAGCTGCAAGTTGTGCTTCCACCGCTACTGCACTTGGCCATTTCACTTCTCCTTTCTTTCCTTTTTTATTTTTAGTTAATCTTGTTTCCACCCGCGTTTCCTTCTCCCCTTACGGGTTCGTCCCCTTGCCCTGCAGATACCGTCGGCACCCTTTCTCCAGAAAGGCATTGCGCAGGAAGAACTGAGTTGTCCCGATGCCAGGTTCTTAAGTATCCCCTCCACGTTTCCGCTGATCCTTGCCATGACCTCTATCCCGTTGGCCTTCAGGCAATACCAGTCTCTCCGGCAAAGATGGTAGCAAATAACCTTTTGCACTCCTTTTTCCGCCAGCAGCCCGGTGATCTGGTAGGGGCTGACGTCATTAAGGTTGAGCTCTTGCTTATCTTTTATTTTGCCGTTTTTCAAGTGCGCAATGAGAATTTTTGATGCACAATCGAGCCTGGGGGCGACGGAGCCATTGAATTCAGGCACAGCCACGGTTATTTCATCTGTTTTTCCAGTCATAGCCTGTCTCTACTTGCAGATTTGCAAAACATCTAGACTTTACCTGGGAAGAAGCATTTATCATGCCAGTATTGCCCGACAATTTTTATGTGGAATATTAAGTGGTTGCCAGTTACAAGCTTTTGCAGTCCAGGGGTGTGCGGATATATATTGCAATATGCAACATATATGGGTCGATATTATTGCACTATGCAATTAGATGCGAGGCTCTATTCTATGCCGTACTTCTTCATCTTGCGCCACAGGGTGGATGGATGAATGCCCAGTTCTTCGGCCGTTTTTTTCCTGTGCCCGCCGTGCTTTCTCAGAATACTTCTGATCAGCTGTTCTTCCTGTGCCACAAGGAGCTTATTCGTCGAATCTTCGGGAATGATGACCTTTATGCTTTCCATTTTTTCCAGTATTTCTGGGGGCAGATGTTCGCAGCTTATGATGCTTTCCCTGCACAAAACGGCGGCATGTTCGATGATATTTTCCAGTTCCCGTATGTTTCCCGGGAAATCGTACTGCATGAGAATATTTAGGGCTTCGTGAGAGATACCTTCTATTTTTTTACCCAGCCTGATGTTCATTTTTTCTATAAAATGATCAATCAGAAGGGGAATATCATCTCGCCTTTCGGACAGTGGCGGCAGTTCTATTTTGAGCACGTTCAGGCGGTAATAGAGATCATCGCGGAACTTGCCCATGCTGACCAGTTTAAGAAGGTCCCTGTTGGTGGCAGCGATTACCCGAACGTCTGCTTTTTTTGGTTTTATTGCCCCGAGTGGCTCAAAGGTTTTATCCTGGAGGACTCTTAGTAATTTCACCTGCAGCGATAGCGGGATATCCCCGATTTCATCCAGAAATATGGTTCCCCTGTCGGCGAGCTCGAACTTGCCGGGTTTATCTTTTCGAGCGTCGGTAAAGGCGCCCTTGACGTAGCCGAATAGTTCGGACTCCAGGAGGGTTTCCGGGATGGCTCCGCAGTTGACCACTACAAAGGGACCATTTTTCCTGAGGCTCAGGTTATGCACGGCCTTTGCGAAGAGCTCCTTGCCCGAGCCGCTTGGTCCCTGGATCAATATCGTGCTATCGCTTTCCGCAATATCGGGCAATATTTTGAAGATCCTGTGTATCTTGTAATTCTTGCTAATTATGTCTTCGAACTTGTACTGCTGCCTCAGTTCTTTCCTGAGGGTTTCCACCACGGACAAGTCTCTGAAGGTTTCCACAGCGCCTATGACTTCGCCTTTTCGATTTTTCAGCACCGCCGTGCTTATGCTTATCGGGATAATCTTGCCTTGGCGGGATAAAACGTTTATGGGGAGGTTGGTAATCGGCTGCTCGGTGGCAAGGGTCTTTTCGAGGGCGCACTGTCTCTGGCATATGTTGCTGGTAAAGATCTCGTAGCATTTTCTCCCGATGGCTTCTTTCCTCGGCACCCCGGTTATTTTCTCCGCGGCCTTATTGAATGACGTGATATTTTTTTCGGGATCGATGGTAAACACGCCTTCTGTGATACTATCCAGGATAATCTGCATGAGGCTTTCGTCCTGGTAGTCGATGCCAGGGGTGCCGGAGGAAATTTTTTTCGGCTCGGCCTTTTTTTTCAAGTTTGCCTGCTCCTTTTGAAAATTATAAATAGATTCGGCTTACTTATCGTATACCATATCTTTTTCCGTCTCAAGCAGAGAGCGTGCATTTTTAGAATACATCCTCTAAGATATGCAACATTTTTTTTGTGTCCTATTTTTGATCTTAATCCCGGTACTCCAATGCTTGGAGAAGTTGAGATGGTTGAGGAGGTTGAGAAGGGAAGGTTGAGGAAGTTGAAAGGGTTGAGATGGTTGAAGTGGTTGAAGTAGGTTTGCGCTGCCCTGAGCTTGTCGAAGGGCGGTGTCCTGAGCCTGTCGAAGGGCGGTGTCCTAGACCTGCGCTGCCCTGAGCTTATCGAAGGCTCGAAGACATGTTTCTTTTCGATTTACCCCCTTTTCCGTCCCTTCGTTCCCTGTCCCTTGCAGCTTGAATTCAGGAAGGGACGTGGATCCCAGGTTCCTATTGAAGCGGGGGGAACCGGGATCGAAAGGACAACGAAACGAAAAGTATCGTTTGCTACGGCTATTTTAACATAAACGAATAACAAATAACGCATAACGAATAACTGATCTAAACCTTTTGGTTGCGGCTTGGCTGCGTTGGGCTACATGCCTGGTTTGCTCTTTGTCGGTTTTCATGAAGGGCAGGGCGAAAGTGATCGTGAAAAGCGGGGAAAGACCGGGTAGGTCCTGCAGATCTTTGCAGGAAAACCTTATTCACGTTTGCCCTGTTGCTGGGATGGCTATCAACCGTTGCCACGGGAGTAGAGCATTTGGCGTCTCGAAACATTGTGCCTGTGGGAAGGAGAAGCAATTTGCAATGGCCGGCAGGGTTCATGGCCGGGTTTCGTGAAGTTCTTGGCGAAGTTTTTCGCACACGAGCAGGTCCGTGGGAAAGGCCAGCATGTCCCCGGAAATTCTGTCGAGTTCAAAAAAACGGGCGTCGGAGGAATCGGAGCCGGGATTCAGTTTGCCACCGGTCACTTTTCCCATGAACCATACCCCCACCGTCTGGTGTTTTGGGTCGTGAAAATTGGAGTGAACCTCGAAAACGTCTCCTACCTCGACCTCTAACCCGGTTTCTTCCAGCAGTTCCCTTCTGGCGGTATCCCTTATATCTTCGTCCCATTCAACGTGTCCGCACGGAATGCACCACTTTCCTCTGTACGAGCCTCGCCTTTTCACGAGCAGAAGCTTGCCGTTTTCCATGATGATGACTGCTACTCCCACCGTGGGATTGCGATACTGGATGTAACCGCAACTGCGGCATAATGGCCTTGTTTTATTTTCCCGGCGCACGATTGAAAGGGCTTCACCGCACATGGGGCAGTATTTGAAAAACATGTCTACCTGTCAGTGCCTTTTGAAGGTTTTCCAAGCAACGTATTGATTTTTTCTTTCAAGTCCCTTAAGTCTTCCCACTCGATAACATACGGATTTCCTTTTTCCTTTTCTTTTTTCCTAACCAGGACTACCGGCCTGGTTTTACTGTCGGCTTTTTTGCTTTCTTCTTTCAGCCACAGGATCTGTCCGAGGAATTTACCGTTTTTGTCAAACAGTGAAATGGATCCTTCCACCTCTTTTTTCTTGTAGGAATCATCTTTCGGTTTTCCCTGGTGTTCCATGTCCTTTATTTTCCACAGCAGCGAATTTACTTCCAGGGTATCCGGTTTCTTTTGGTTGCTTTCTGTGCCTGCCCAGCTCCATTTTTCCTTCTGCCTGGAAAGCCGGTATTTCTTGCCTCGGTAGACTATGTTTATCTTGCCAACGCTGTCGGTGTCAAAACTGAGAAGGTTTCTGTCTTCGAGGTCGAAAAGGGATTTGGGAAGGTCGTTGACGATGCTGCTTGAAATTAGTACCACTCCAGGCCTGGATGCGATTTTTGCGTACCTTTGCGTCTTGTCTTTTTCTTTCCCTATGAGAAGAGTTTGACTCTTGTCTTTCTGCACCGCCAGCACTACCTGTATGGAAGGTTCTTTCAGGCCGTAGTCGCCGAGTTTTTCGTCCTTTTCCGAGACAAACTTTCGGGCTCGGAGCCACGTGAGAGAATCAAGAAGTCTGTCCACCTTGTCCTTTTTAATGGGAACGGAGGGGGAGTCCGGGGACACCCACTTATTTTCTCCCTTCTTCACCACTTTTATTAAGGTGTTGTTTTGTGCCACTTCTATCCTGTCAACCCTGTCTCGAGGCAGGGTAAAAAGTCGTTTGTCTCTCAGGTCGAAAAGTCTTTTGTCCAGGGATGATTCCTCGAAGCTGGCTATCATGAATACCTGGTTTTTCCCGTCCAGTGCGGCGTAGTAGTTTTCCCCGGTGGGATTTTTGTCCCCTATTTTAAGGGTCTTCCAGTGGTTATCCGCCCTGAAGTTGATGGTAATGTAAGGCTTCCCCAGTCCGAACTTTCCAAGGTCCTTTTCTTTGACCGTTATTTTCCTGTCAGCCGAAATGTTTACGAGGCTGTTTAAAAAATTGTCCAGGGAAAACTGATCGACGTCCGTTTTAACCGGTTCCGTGATTATCCATTTCTTGTTTTTCTTTACAAGGTATACTGGCTTTTCTCCCCGGCGGACAATTTTCAGGGCACTGATCCTGTCCTTCTTAACGGTAAGGATTTTTTTTGACTCGATCTCCCTTTCCTTGACTTTCTTCTTGTGGGCTGTCTCAAAAAAATAGTAGCCGGCTACAGCGACAAGGACGAGAAAATATACCCCTAACTGTTTCCATTTCATTTTTGTTTTCTCCGTACTCGAAACACTACCAACCCGCAAAAGATTACCAGTAAGGGAACAAGTACTATGGGTATCAAGAAGACCAGCCTGCTCTGAAGCGAGGTTAAAACCAGGGGTTGTCCCTTCTTTGTGGGCCTTTGAATGGTGATGAGGTTTTCTTCCTGGGCAAGGTAATTTATGACGTTCAGGAAGAAGTCCCCGTTTCCGGAAAGGCCGAAGTACGTGTTGTTAGCGAAATCGGAATCACCGAACGCCACCAGTTCGCCTTTTTTCTTCGAAGCATCATCATTTCCGGTGCTTTTCTTTTCCGTCTTTCCGTTCTTCCCCTTCTGTTCTTTTTCCTTGTTCGGGGGGCTGATCTCTGACATCATCACCAGGCAGACGGGTCCCCGTTGATCCTGGTTCGGGTCAAAGGATGCCGTATTTTTTTCTTTCAGAGTTTTTATATCGGTTTCAGCCCAGGCTCCCGACGAGGTCAAAGCGATCAACATAACCTTTATTTCCGGCCGTGTTTTCTCAACCTTGGTCAGCGATCTGCTCTCGGGGAAAAACGTGGCAACATTAAAGTTCTGCGTTATCTTGTGCGTTGAGTATTTTGTTATAACCGGCATCAGGTAGCTTCCACCGAAAACCCTGCTGAGCTTGTCAATGACAATGTCATTCCTTATCCCGATGCCGTAGTCTTTGAGGAATTTTTTTAAACCGCCGTCGTGGAAAGGATCAAGCATGACGACGAGCTTACCGCCGCTATCGACGTACTTGCGAAGCGTATCAATCTCGGGTTTCAGCAGTGCTTTCCTGGGGCCGTTTATGACCACCACGGAAGCATCTTTGGGGATGCTGGCGGTGTGCAAAAGATCAAGCGTCTTAACCTTGTAGTTTTCTTTTTCCAGTTCTCTTCTGACCATCGAGTAGCCGTTTTTGTCAAAGTCGTTTATGCTCGGCTCACCGTGGCCGGTTACGAAGTATATAACCTTTTTCTTGTTTTGTATGAGCTTCATCAACGCGTTGGTGAGGTTTTCTTCGTTAAGAACGGTGATGGTCTGTTTTTTTCCTGCCGTTTCCACCACGACCGTGCCATAGCTCTTCACGTCGTATTGCTTGGCAATTTCCGGGTGCCTGTCCGGATCGATGAACTCGATTTTGAGCTTAGGACAGTAGTACTTGTAGGTATCCAGAAGATCCTGGGCCTTTATCTTGTCCCTGGTAGCCTCCTGGTAGAATGCCTTGATGGTCACGGGTATTTTTATACTTTTCAATATATTCCGGGTCTGATCGGTGAGGGTAAAATCCTTTGATTCCGTAAGATCGACTCTCCATGGGTGATTCTGGACTATCAGAATCACGAACACCAGGATGGCCGCGAAAATTACCGTTTTCAGGACACTGCTTGAACCATGCTTGACGGTTCGCGAGTGAAATATCTTCTTCTTTCCTTCCACTTCTGCCTCCGAATGTCAGATACTATCCACGCCACCTCTGCGACTCTAAAAAGCGCAGGGTCAGAAAAAGGAAAAAGGTTGCAAACACAACGTAGTAAACAACATCCCTGATGTCTATAACTCCCTTGGCAAAGTTTTCGAAATGGTTAATTATTGAAATATACGAGACGAATCCTGCCAGCTGCGGGCCCGCGAAGGCTTTAGACCAGCCTATTACCCAGAAAAGAAGTAATGCTCCGAATGCCAGCACGGCAGCGATTATCTGGTTTTCCGTGAGGCTTGACGCGAGGATCCCGAGAGATACGAAGGCTGCGCCAAGGAGAAACAGGCCAAGGTAGCCCGCGGCCACAATCGGCCAGTGTATGGTGGTCAAGGTGCCGAAGTAAACGAGCGACGGCAGGGTGCCAAGGATAATAATGAAAAGAACCGATAGCGTGGCGAAGAATTTTCCCAGCAAAACTCCCGAGTCGGTCAGGGGGTAAGTAAAAAGGAGTTCACTGGTATTGTTTTTCTTTTCTTCCGCGAGAACCCTCATGGTCAAAAGAGGACAAATCAGCAACATGATAACGCTGATATCCATGAAAAACGGCCTCAACACCATCTCGGTGGGGTTTAATTGCCTTGCCCACATGGGATTTTGCATACCCTGGAAACTCAGTATGCTGTAGTAAGAAACCGCGCTGAAATAAAAGTAACCGGCAATAACGAGGAATATCAGTGCCACCACGTAGAACGTGGGAGACGCGAAAAAGCTGTAGAGTTCCTTTCTGTAAACTGGTTTGAATCCCGTCATCAGGCAGCCTCCTCTTCCTTGGTGACCAGTTCGAGAAATATATCTTCCAGGCTGAAATCATGGAGCTTTATTTCCAGGAGGTCCCAGTTGTTTTCAACAACTGTCCTTGAAATAACAGGCCTCAGGTCTTTGGTCTGATCCGTTTCGATAACCAGGGAATCTTCCTGGTGTTCCCTGGTTATGTTCATAACTCCCGGAATCCCCTTCAACTTTTCGATTATTGAATCCACCGGTTCGGAGTCGCTCTTAACGCGCAGGATTATTCTTGTTGTTTTTTGAAGCTGAGACGTGAGGTTGGCCGGTGTTTCAGTTGCAATCACCTTGCCCCTGTTGATAATAATGACTTTCTGGCAAACCTGGCTGACTTCGGGAAGTATGTGACTGCTGAGAATTATTGTTTTTTCTTCCCCCAGGTCCTTGATGAGCTGCCTTATTTCTATGATTTGAGAAGGATCAAGCCCGATGGTGGGTTCATCGAATATGAGGATCGGGGGATCGTTGATCAGCGCCTGGGCAATACCCACTCGCTGCCGGTAGCCTTTTGATAGGTGCCCGATGATCCTGTTTTTCACCTCTGAAAGGCCGCAGGTATCCATCACCCTATCAATTTCTTTTTCCTTCTTTTTTCCGTTTACTCCCTTGGACTCAGCGGCAAATTTTAAGAATCTCTTCACGGTCATTTCCCTGTAAAGCGGGACGCTTTCAGGCAGGTACCCGAGCCTTTTCCGCACTTCAAGGGAATTTTCAAGGCAATCTATTCCGTCAACCTTAACAGTGCCTTCCGTGGGAGGCATGTAACAGGTAATTATCTTGAGCGTCGTGGTTTTTCCGGCCCCGTTGGGACCTAAAAACCCGACGATTTCGCCTTTCTCAACGCTAAATGAAACGTCCTTGATTGCAACCAACGATCCGTAACGCTTGGTGATTGATTCCACCTCAATCATGATTCAATCCTCGATTTTTGCCCTGTCATGGAAATATGCTCAACATTTGCCCCTGCACAATGCCATGGAATGTGGTACCGGTATCGTGCCAGCGAAACAGCATCGCTTTTCCCAACCATCCCCATCATACCACTAACGTTATATTTGGTTTTTCTTTTACAGTTTTTGTTCCGACCGAGGAGCCGCAATACTGGCACAGGTATTCGTGAAGTTCACCGTCGGGAAGAATAAGGAGGAGCCTGGAGCGCACGGGGGTCGCGTCTCTGCACTTGGAACAGTAAAGCATGGTAGCGTTGAACTGGTCAAACTGTCCTTTTTCTTCGTAATGCCGGTAATTACCGTCGAAGATGGGTTTCATGGCCAACTCCTGTACTTTTAAGTGGAATTAACCTGCAGCCCGCTTTTTCTGGCGGTTATTTTTTTTCTTACCGAAAACGGACCAGAATGAGGAATCTTTCCTTGACTTGGATGCTTCTATTTCGGCAAATTCCCTGAGAAGCTCCTTCTGACGTTTTGTCAGTTTCGTGGGGGTTTTGACCGCTACCTCAACAACGAGATCTCCACGTCCGTAGCCATGCAGGTGGGGAATACCCTCTCCTTTGAAAAGGTAAGTGTCGCCTGATTGAGTTCCCGGCTTGATTTCCAGGGTCTTGTTGCCGTTAAGGGTTGGTATCTCTATGGAATCCCCAAGCGCTGCCTGCACCATGGATACCGGGACGCGGCAATACAGGTTATCTCCTTCTCTTTCAAGAAACTCGTGGGGTTCAACCAGTATTCGTACATATAGATCACCGGCCGGTCCTCCCCTGTAGCCCGCTTCACCCTTGTTTTTCAACCTCAAACGGGTGCCGGTGTCCACTCCCGCCGGAATCTTTATGTTAACCTTCCTGAAGTGCCGTATCCTTCCTTCCCCCCCGCATTCCTTGCAGGGTGAAGTGATAATTTTGCCCGAACCCTTACACCTCGTGCAGGTGGTGCTTATCCTGAAAAACCCTTGAGTCTGATAAATTTGCCCGTGTCCGCGGCACGTGGGGCATATTTCTTCTCTGCTCCCCGCTTCCAGGCCGGTTCCGCCGCACGAGTCGCATTCGACAAGAGTCGGTATCTCGACGGTTTTCTCGGTTCCGAAAGCGGCTTCTTCGAAGGTTATTTTCAGGTCGTATGCCAGGTCGTGCCCGGGCTGACCCGTACCGTTTCTGCGCTTTCCACCGCTGAAACCGAAGGAAAAAAAGTCTTCGAAGATATCGCTGAAGCTGGAGAAAATATCTTCAAAACCGCGAAATCCACTGAAGCCCGTTCCCTGGAGACCCGCATGCCCGAACTGGTCATACAGTTGCCGTTTTTCCGGGTCGCGGAGCACTTCGTATGCTTCGGCCGCTTCCTTGAACTTCTCCTCTGCTTCCTTGTCTCCTGGATTTCTGTCCGGGTGGTATTTTAACGCAAGCTTCCGGTAAGCTTTTTTTATTTCATCCTCCGTAGCGTTCCTTGAAACACCGAGGACCTCGTAGTAGTCTCTTTTTTCCATTTATGTCCCTGTTCCGGCTGTCTTCCTGTAAACTTCCCAAACTTACTCGAAAAACAACTAATCATGACTTGACGTGTTGTCAAGCCTTCGGGCGTTCTCCGTCTAGAAAGCCTCGGCTACGCTTCGCCGACAACCTCCGTTTCGGGTGTGAGAATCTTTTTAAGGGCTTCCGCTTTTTCCTTTTCTCCCAGGGCCGAGTACGCCTGTGAGGCAAACATCAGCTTGCCGGCCTCCTTTGCATTTTCGGCCAGTTTTTTCATCTCGCCCTTTTCTTCGCACGTGTTCAGCGCCCTGCAACATCTCCTGTACAAAAACAGGTCTCCTGCCTCGATGGCCAGTTCCTTGATCTTCTTCAATCCTTCCTCGTAACCTGCCTTTTCAAAAAAGTCTATGGCATCGTTGTAGAGTTCCATCTCGAAAAGCACATTGCCATGGCGGACAAGCACATCACTGTCCACGCTGTTGGTATTAAGGATGTCCCTTTTCTTCAGGCAATTAATAAGCTTTTTTTCAGGCTTCATCAGGCTTCTCTAGTCCAGGGGAGACGAATCGTTTTTGATCTGAGTTCCGCTGTTTTTTTCGAGTTGCTTGTGTGAAAGTTCTCTGTGCTGATCGACAATCTTTCGTACTGCAGCACTCAGATCGTCGGGGATCTGCTTTTTAAAGATATCCGAGTCAAGGGCTTCGATGCGTTCAAACTCAAGCACGTTATCGAAAGTGACCTTACCGGCCGCTATTTCCCTGAGTGCCAGGACTATTTCCCTGTTCTTGGGAGCATTTACCAGCGGGTTTGCTCCCCTTCTGAGTTGCAATACCCTTCTTCTGGCCAGGTGAACGAGAGCAAAACGGCTCCTTACTCTCTTCAAGCAATCTTCAACAGTTATTCTTGCCACGGCTACCTCCGCTATTTTTTATCGATTTATTTTTTTCTTTCCGTAGAGAACTCTGTATTCAACATCATATAAACCGGCAAGTCAAGATAAGTATCGCGAAAAATTGGGCTGTATCCGATTTATTTTTCTTTAACCGCTGTCAAGCTGTGCATGGATCCCTGGTTTAACGTTTCAGTGTCAGGCACCCATGGACGGTATGTCAAAATGTGATTGTAATCTTTATTTTTTTCGACGTATAAAATATATATCCTTTTCAAAAGATTCGGCAAATTAAAAAATCTCCCGGAAGACTGCCGTGGTCTTCGAGGAAAACATAAGGAGCGGGGATTGGAGTTCATAGAAAGATTTTTCCGGTTCAGCGAAAAAGGCACCGATCTGAAAACGGAGGTGATGGCGGGAGTTACAACCTTTATGACCATGGCTTATATTATATTTGTAAATCCTGCCATTCTCTCAAAGACCGGGATGGATTTTGGTGCCGTAATGGTTGCGACCATTTTGGCATCGGGGATAACGACCGTGCTGATGGGGTTGTGGGTCAATTATCCCTTTGCCCTTGCGCCGGGGATGGGGCTGAACGCCTATTTTACCTATACTGTGGTGATGCAGATGGGGTACTCATGGCAGGTGGCGCTGGGAGCGGTTTTTATCTCCGGTGTTTGCTTCCTCGTTCTGACTTTTATCAGGGTACGGCAGATGATCGTTTACGCAATACCCGACTCGCTCAAGCTTGCCACGGCGGCAGGAATCGGACTTTTCATAGCCCTGATCGGTTTAAAAGAAGCGGGAATCATTGTTGCCAATTCCGCCACCCTGGTTTCCCTCGGACAACTCGCTAGGCCCAACGCGTACATGACGGTTTTGGGGCTCATTATCATGGGCACCCTAATGGGCAGGGGAATAAAGGGAGCGGTACTGTGGGGGATTACCATCAACTGGTTCCTCGGCCTTGTCTTTGGGTTCATTAAGTTCCAGGGTATCTTCAGTATGCCACCGGATATCTCTCCCATTTTCATGAAGCTCGATATCAGGGGTGCCCTAAATATCGGTTTCCTGGAGATCATTTTTGCTTTTCTTTTCGTGGATCTTTTCGATACCACCGGAACCCTGGTGGGAGTGGCTCACCAGGGCGGTTTCACGGATGAGAAAGGCGGATTTCCGGGGATGGACAGAGCTCTCAGCGTTGATGCCATTGGGACCATCCTGGGGAGCCTGCTCGGCACTTCGACGGTGACGACTTACGTGGAAAGTGGTGCAGGAGTTGCCGTGGGAGGAAAAACGGGGCTGGCTTCCGTGGTGACAGGACTGTTGTTTTTTTGCTCGCTTTTTATCGCACCCATTGCCAGATCAATTCCCGTTTTTGCGACTGCTCCCGCGCTCATCGTGGTTGGGGTAATGATGGCTGGATCCGTTGCTCATATCGAATGGACTGATTTTACCGAGTCCGTTCCGGCGTTTATGGTCATGATCAGTATGCCCTTCACTTATAGCATAGCTACCGGGATAGCGGTAGGATTCGTGTTTTACCCGGCTTTAAAGGGATTGACTGGGCGATACAGGGAAGTGAGTCCGGTAATGTGGGTTCTTGCGGTTCTCTTCGTTTGCCGATTCCTGTACCTGCGATAGCGGAGAAGCAAAGAAATGGCGCGTGGGCTGGAAGAAAGGTTTTGGGACTTGCTTTTTTATAGGTTCTTGCCCGGGATCCGCTGACCCGGTAATGATTTTTCATGGCCGCAGGACGAGGAAACAGCTGCCGGCGCAACCCGGGAAACCGGTTTTCCGGAAAGGACACTTTTAAACGGAAGGGCGCTTCTAACGAGGATTTGTTTTTCCTATTCTTTTATTCCCGGATCGCTGTCCGTGATAATATCGGTATATTTTTCGTATGCTGTCCTCATAAACAGTGGAAGATTAAACAGAGAACTAAAAAGTTCGTCCGAAAAGCAACGCAGGGGGAGGTTGTATTTCCTGATCCTTTGTTCGGCTTCCCCCAGATCCACTTCCTCTCGTTTACTGACTATGATATGCGCGTGCAGGTCGTGAAAGGACTGAATCGGGTATGGATACGGTAACACGGTGGGAAACACCGCTTTTAGAGTATTTACCAATCGCGCGTGAAACGATATTCTTTCCGGGTTGATTGTTTCCCCCTGGATTACCGCCAGGCCGTCTTCCGTGAGCCTGTCGTTCAACAGGGAGTAGAATTCCCTGGTAAACAGAAGAAGAGCCGGGCTGTCAGGCATGGGGTCACTCAGGTCAATAATCATCACGTCAAATTTTTCGGGATGCTCTTCCAGGTATTTTCTGCCATCTTCAAAGTATAGTTCGAGTCTGGGGTCTTCGTAGGCGTTATCGGCCCAGTCAGCCAGGTATTTCTGGCACAGCCTCACAAGTTTTTCGTCAATGTCCACCATTACCACGCGCCGCACGGTCGGGTAGCGGAAAACCTCCCGTATGGTAGCACCTTCGGAGCCTCCGAGTACAAAGATATTTTTGGGCTCGGGATGCATTACCATCACCGGGTGCACCAGCATTTCATGATACATGAATTCGTCGGCCGAGGCGGATTGGGCGATCCTGTCGAGAAAGAGCATCCTGCCGTAGCCTATGGTGTCAATAATGTCTATCCTCTGAAATTCCGACTTCCCGGAATATACCACCCCGTTGTTCTTGTAAAAGATCACCATGTCCTCAACGGTGTCTTCTCGATACCAACCGTCTATTTCAAGTTTTGCAGGATCTGTCTTCATGGCTTGTGTTTTAACTCCTCGTCCGGGAGATCCAACATCCCTCGCTTGATTTCCATTACCGAAGTTTGCTTTGCTCCGAGCTTTTCCTTGATAAAGTCAAGAGGCCTCGCCGGGTCTATCTGTTCTCCGCAGGTGAATATATCTATTGCACAGTAACCATACTCCGGCCAGGTGTGAATGGTAAAGTGTGATTCAGCAATGACAATAACGCCGCTTATGCCGTGAGGGTTAAACTTGTGAAAGTATGGCTGGATAATCGTGGCTTGCGAGATGTTTACAGCTTCTACCAGTATCTTTTCAACCGTCGCCACATCATTAATTACTTCGGGGTCACAACCGTAGAGTTCCAGTATCAGGTGTTTTCCAAGTGATTTCATCGTAAGGTTTACGCTCTCTTTTAGGTACTCATGTCATCGGCATACTTGCTTACCCTGGTTCAGGTTAAAAACAAAAAAACCTCCAATCATGGTGGGAGGCAGCGTGCCTCGCCTCTGTATCTCCCACAATAGGAGGGCTGAACATTGGCGGCTTCAGTATACGAAAAATTCTTCAATATGCAACTATTTTTTTGCGAGCCCGGTTTCGCGGACAGAAGGATTGATCTGGATGGCCTAAAAAATATTGACAAAAGCTGCAACTCTCATAATATTGGGGAAACTCGTTGCAGGGTTATTGAGAATCTACGTGTAGCCTCTCGTTGTCTGTTTTTTTGCGCAGGGGGCGTTGAGAAAGGGGTGTTTTGATGGGTGTTCGCAAAGTAGCGATATTTGATACCACGTTGAGAGACGGTGAGAAAGTTCCAGGTCTGGTTCTTAGTTTGAATGAAAAGGTAAGAATTGCGAGGCAAATTGTAAAGCTGGGTGTGGATGTTCTGGAGGTGGGATTTCCGGGCGCGTCCGAAGGTGAATTCGAGGCCGCGAAGGAAATTGTTTCCAGTGTCTCGGGGCCAAAGCTTGTCTGCCTTGCTCGCCCCACCAGCAGAAGCGATTTTGAAGAGGCTTGGAAGGTCATTGAAAACACCGAAAAAAGGGGACTTCATACCTTTGTTCCTGCTTCTGATGCGTATCGTAGTCACTTTTTGAAAAAGAACAGGGAAGAAGTTTTGAAAATAGGCGAGGAAGCGATCGGATATGCCAGGAAATATACGGATGATGTGGAATTTTCGCTGGTTGACACCTGGAGAGCAGATCCCGGGTACGTGGTAAAGCTGGTGCAGATGGCCATCGATAGCGGTGCCACCAGTATCAACTTTGCGGATACCGTGGGCTACGCCACCCCCAGGGAAGTGATCTCGTTGATGGATCTGGTACTCTCTGAGGTTTCACTCTCCGATGGTGTCACCTTCAGTATCCATTGCCATAATGACCTTGGCCTGGCGGTAGCCAATTCTCTCGCAGGAATTGAAAAAGGGATAAGCCAGGTACACTGCACCGTAAACGGTATTGGAGAGCGAGCGGGGAATACGGCCCTGGAAGAGATAGTCATGATTCTTGAGACTCGTAAGGATCTTTATGGCTGCAGAACGTCCGTTGATCGTGGCGAAATATATCCCACTTGCAGGCTGGTAAGCCAGATAACCGGGTTGTTGATTCCTCCCGGAAAACCCATCGTGGGTGCCAACGCTTTCGTATACGAAACCGTGGTTCCCCAGGTAGCGGATGTTAAGGAAAAACCTCCTTATGAAGTGATAAATCCGGATGAGCTCGGGATAAAAAAAGAACCGGAACTTTTGAAAAAAGATGCTTCCAAGGAAGAGCTCGGAGCGCGGCTCGAGGAACTCGGGCTTTCCCTTAATCCTGATGAGCTCGACAAGGCGTATGATGCCTTCAAGGAACTGGCGGAAAGAAAGGAGACGATTTTTGACGAGGACATTGAGTCTCTTGTTGTCGAAGAAGTGCTCAAGACGCCCGCGAGATACAAATTGTTATATCTCAGTGTTTCCGCAGGCAGCATTTCCGTGCCCAATGCGACGGTTCAGATGGAAGTGGACGGGCAGATAATTCAGGATGCAGCCTTTGGTCGAGGACCGGTGGATGCAACATTTAAGACAATTCAAAAAATTGTAAAGCGAAAACCAAAACTGACCCGGTACCTTGTAAATGCGATCACGGCAGGAACCGACGCGCTTGGCGAAGTGGTGGTGGGACTCCAGGAAGATGACTTGATTGTAATGGGCAGGGGAATCGATTCTGACGTGGTAATGGCCAGTGCGAAGGCCTTTGTTAACGGCCTGAACAAGATGGACCTTTATCGAAAAGCACCCCCGATCTCTGAGTTCACGGAAGACGAGGTATTTGCGCCCATTCTTTAGATACGTGGGAAAAGAACCGGCGTGAAATTGGATCATGGCAGCTGGAGGTTTCTTTCACAGCGCTCGATGCCCGCGCTTTTCCGGGCTGGCCCCGCAACCGGATACACCTGAACCTTTTTGCAAGGGGAGGGGCGTGTCAAACCGCTTCGTACTTTAAGAGAAGCGTCTTAGAGAAAGGTTTGCTAAGGATGTACGCCCGGGAAAATAATACTGGACCCGTTGGCTCCTTTGCTAATGTCTCTCAAGGCCTTGTTGGCTTTGTATTCCACCTCGGGAATAATCCTGACGAGGGTTTTCAATGCTCCCATAATCTTTCGGGATTGGCGCTTGTGGGGTATGTTTAAAAGCGGATGATCCAGGAACTCTTCAATCTTATCCAGAAAATGGTCTCCGGAACTCGGAAAGGACGAGTATGCTATCTTGACCCACATGTTCTTGAGATCTTCGGGTATAGCTTTCAGATCCCTTATGAGTTTCGGATCCTGGCCGAGGAAAAGAGAGTTTTCGAGTTCCTGGAGTAATGCAAGTATCCTGGTCTGCCTGTCTGCGGAGAGAGATGCACGGGAAAAAATTTCAAACCATTTCGGTCGCAGCTTATTTCTTATCCACATCTTTCCCTGTTGAGGCAGCAATGCGAGGGTGGAAAATTCGTGTTGTTTCTTGAGTAATTCGAGGCAAATTTCTCGATCTTCACTATCCAGGTGGCTGGCAATGTCTTCGAGTTCTCCATTTAACCGGTCGATAACGTCTTTTTTGAACATGATGTCTGGATAATTCTCCGCAAGCATGCTTTCCCACTGTTCCCTGAGAAAGCTAATTTCATGGTTAATGGCAGAATAGACGAAACTCCATTTTGTCAGGGTGTTTCTGAGTTCATGCGCCAGCTCATTGCACATCCGGTAGCGTTCTTCCTCCAGATCTTTTTGTGCTTTAAGGGCTGCTTCGCGCAGATAAAGAGAAAAAAGCTCCGTTCCCAATGATCTGGAAAGCTTTTTTATTATCTTCGTCGATCTGTCCCCTCGCTTTATCGTGTAATCCAGAAAATGAATCTTTATTACCGCTCCCACCTCGTAGTTGCTGTCCTGCCAGATCTCCTGGCCGTGGAAATTTTTCGGGTACTTGGGTTTAGGGAGATGAGGAGAATACAGGTGAGCTTTAGGGATGAGAACAGGTTCCATATGATGGAAGTCTTCCCTTTCCCCTGACAATTGCTTACGCACGCTCCTGATATTTTCGTCCGGATTATCAGAGGTCCAGCTTTTTTGTCTTTCCACACACCAACCCATTGCTTCCAGTATACCCCCGGGTTTGTCACTGTACTGTTCCCATGATTTACCGGGGTAGTTGTAATCGGACTTTTCGGGAAGGCCCCATTCAAGGTGAGAATTGGACGAGACCCTTTTTCCGGATGCAATTCTGACTGCCCTGAGTTCGGGCGGTGGGCCTATGCGGTAGATGGTTCCCTTGGTGGCATGAGGAAGGCACAAAAGGATTGTTTCGATCATGTTCTTACAAATTTTATCCAGCAGTTCTGGATTTATTTCCATTGCCTATCCCTGGGAAATGCTTATAGCCACCTTCCATCAATTTTCGTACCTTTTAATAAATTCTTTTTTTGACAACGTCAAGAGAAATAGAAGCCCTTGGCAATTAGGCTATAACCGGATTTTCGTGTTCCCGGTAATCTTTTGCCCGGAACTGCAGATAGGAGATGCAGTTCCGGGTGTTGTATTTCTTGAGACAGGCAGTGAGTAGTTAACCGGTTATACGGAAAGTTAGCTTTCGCTCAAAATTTTCTTAATTTTTGCCACCTCGTCTCTTACAATTTTTTCAATTATCTCCGGCAATTGCTCTTTAACCGACTTTGCAACCATTTCCAGGATTTCCGGTTGAATCTTCTTTACAACTTCTTCCACAACCGCTTCCTGGTCTACGCTACCGGACTCTTTTACCTGGACAACTCCTGTTTCTTTTTCGTCTTCCAGGGGCAACTCATCGTCGAGCTCGGAGGCAAAACCTGCCACTGCCCCTGCTACAATCTCCGGTTCTTCCTTGTCTGGGGCCACGGTCTCTTCTGCTTCTTCTTCCAATTCAAACAGGTCGGGCGATGGCATTTCCACCTGCGTGACCTCATAGGCATTTTCACCTGAATCATTCATGAAATCTTCTTTTAATTCCTCTTTTAAATCTGTCTCCAGGCTATCGGTTGACAGAATTTCAGAAATATTCAGGTCCACTTTTGTTTCCTGCACTTCCGGTTCCACGGAGGTCTTATCGTTCACCGGTGACTCGTCCTTGATTAAGGTTTTTTCTCTCAGCTTTACTTCCAGTGAATCCTCTATCAATGGGCAATTTTTAAGGGCCGCGGTGTCCACCGTAGTGTTCTTGTCGTCGTTGAGCTCTTCGGTGAGCGTTAAAAGTCCTTCTTCGTCTTCGTTGTCCAGATCGGATCCAAGATCGCCGATTCCATCGGGAACGTTTACCAGGAGAGTTCGATCGTCTGAGAGCGGATCTTCTGTCTCCCTGGCAGATAATTTATCTATTTTTTCATCCCCATCTTTTGCCCCCGTTATTTCTTCACTTCTTAAAGCTGCTACCAGGGAATCATCTTCACCGAGACCTAGAGTTTCTGCAATAACCTTGTCACCGTACGGGCGTTTCCTGGTAGCCTTTTCGAGCTCTTTCCCCAGGTTCAGTGAAGTTGGTTCGTCAGCATCTCCCGACTCACAAAATTCGTCACCAAGGTCCTCGGCTATCTGCCGGACTTCAGTCGGGAATTCGATGTCATCAAGGGGAGAATCGAGAACCATGCTCTCTGATAGTTCCTCGCTTGACCGGCTTCCTTCCGATTCCGCCTCTTCGACTATGTCTACCAGTTCGACAATCTCTTTTTCAAGGACGTTCAGATCAAGCTCCCCACTGTTGAAATCAAGGTCTTCTTTTTGTTCATCTTTTTTCTTAAACCTAAACATAGCTCTGCTCCTGTATGAGTTTATCCAATTTGTTTCGTTCAGTTGCATATCATGCAAACTTTTTGCCAATTTGTTAGACTTTAACCCACGGCCGGGGCAGAAATACCCGCTTGTAAAGATCAAGGGCATACCTATCTGTCATTCCCGCCACGAAATCGCTCACGATTCTTTCCCTGTCATACGTGTTAACAGGGCCTATTTCTCTTTCGAAAAGCCTCTCATCTTCCAGAAAGCGGAAGTAAAGCTCTTCAATAATCTTCCAGGCTCCATCAAATCCTTCCTGCACCATGGGCGACTCGTAAACCACGTCAAAGAGAAATTCGCGAAGATCATGCAGGATTTCCGTCATTTCATCGCTCAAAGCAATGTCGGTGGTCTCACAACGTTTACTTTCTCTTACCACGTCCGTCACCATGGAATGTATCCGTTCAGAGTGGGAGCATCCCAAAAAACGGACAAATCGCCAGGGAATATCATTACTGGCAATGATTCCAGCCCTTATGGCATCATCAAGGTCGTGATTGATGTATGCGATTATATCTGCGATCCTGACAACTTTTCCCTCCAGGGTAGCCGGTAAACTTTTCTTATTTCCGGATAATTTGATTTCGCCTCTGCCCTTGGAATGCTTAAGAATACCGTCTCTGACTTCCCAGGTTAGATTCAGCCCCTTTCCTCCTTTTTCCAGCTTGTCCACGACTCTCAAGCTTTGCTTGTTGTGAGAAAATCCTCCCGGAACAATGGCGTCCAGAACCCTTTCTCCGGAGTGCCCGAAAGGTGTATGACCGATATCGTGCCCCAGTGCTATTGCCTCAATCAGGTCTTCGTTAAGGTAGAGGGCTCTACCTATTGTTCTGGCTATCTGGGAAACTTCGAGGGTATGGGTGAGGCGGGTACGATAGTGATCTCCGGCAGGAGAAAAAAACACCTGGGTCTTGTGTTTAAGCCTCCGGAAAGACTTGCTATGCAGTATACGGTCTCGATCCCTCTGGTAACATGTTCGTATGTCACATTCTTTTTCCTGAACCAATCGCCCCCGGGTTTTACAGCTCAACTGAGCATTCGGGTGGAGAATTTCCTTCTCCCGGCTTTCAAGCATTTCTCTGATGGTAATCATGTTGAACTTAATAGGCTATAGCTCCTGGTTGAGCCTGGCGTCATTTCAGGTGGCAAAAATTGTCACCATAAAACTAATTTTTGACATAAGTGTCAATATAACAGGAGATGTTTTTCGAAATACTACCAATTTTTAAATGACATCAGAGCTTTCTTGTCAAATATTATTGCGAGTTTTTACTTAACATACTGTAAGTTCGTTACGTTGAGCATCAGCAAGACACCGCAATCAGGCAAAAGCCCGGATCAAGAATAAATGTCATGGATGGTGCCCTTACTTCAATTATGCCCGATGATCCGCTGCCCTTTAGCACTCGCAAAAGCTATAGCTCCGACAGAAGAATGTACCGGTGACCAAACCATTTCAATATCCTTCACTCCCTTAAACCGTAGCAAATTCTCTTATAACCACAAACCTTATAACATCTGCCATTTTTAGGAAATTATTTTCCTTGTGGTCTGATATCGCTAACAAGCCGCACAAGTTGGCTGAAAACGTTTGTCACGGTGGGTGATTCACTTTTTGATGTGCTTGCGTTCACAGTTTTTCACCGGGTGCCCCGGCCGGGTTGCTTGATTTCATCATTGACAGGCAATGAAAAAGCGGTGATGATCGGCAAACGTGTATGCGGGAGAAAACCATCTCATGTTTTTTCATAAATTCTTGTATATTTCCTTAACTGGTGGTGCTGTATTATGTCGGAAAATCTGGATGTTGCCCGGTAAATCATGAGGTAAATTTTGAAGGTGTAAAGGAACTGAATGATTTGGTAAGTTTTTTAAATTGTCCGGAGAAATCATGAGGTGTTTCGATAATCCTTCAAAAAGCTATATCTCGAGATCATCAGTTATATTTTGAATTGTACGTACATGCATTTGTGTGGTAAATAAAAAACTTTTCAGAGTTCTGAATACCAGATGTTCACAAACGGCTAAAGGCCAGTATTTTTTGCAGATCAGGGAGACTGTTTTTGAAGGAACATATCAAAGAATTTGTTAAATACCTGGAATTGGAAAGATCTGCGAGCTTTGAAACCGTGAGAAACTACAGGACGGATTTGAACCAGTTCCTGGAACATCTTACAAGGGTTAAAAAAAAGAGAAACATAGATATAAGGGAAATTGACCATAATGACGTATTTTCTTTCCTGGGGCGCCTCCATTTCACTCACAAGAAAAGCTCCATAGGGAGAAAATTGTCTGCGCTGCGGTCGTTTTTTGACTTCCTTATAAAAAGGGAATATATCTCAATTAATCCTGCTTCCCTGATCAGTCAACCCAAGTTTCAGAAAGGGATACCGCAGTTTTTCTCGGTAGATGAGGTTTTTCATCTGCTTGATTATAACAAAAATGGTAAGCATGACTGGATCGTGCTGAGAGACAGGGCTATACTGGAAACCATTTATTCCTGTGGGCTTCGCGTGAGTGAGACCACGGGTATGGACGTGGACAGTATTGATTTTGCCCAGGAAGTTGTTAGGGTTAGGGGAAAAGGTAACAAGGAAAGGATTATTCCCATAGGCAGGAAGGCCCAGGCAGCTTTGAAGAGATACCTTCCGGCAAGGGAGGAAAGGCTCCTGAAGGTCGAAAAAGCTGGAACCAGGGCACTATTTATTAACCAGCGAGGCGGGAGACTTACTTCAAGATCGGTAAACAGGATACTTAAAAAGAGACTTAAGGAATCCGGATTGACAAAAATGTACAGCCCTCATGCTTTGAGGCATTCTTTTGCCACGCATCTGCTGGGAGCCGGGGCGGATTTGAGGTCAATTCAGGAAATGCTGGGGCACGCCAGTCTTTCGA
>JALXAI010000134.1 GCA_026992215.1 Desulfobacterales bacterium
GCATAAATAGCAACAGGTTTTCTGCCGGCATTCCAGTATCTTCCCAGGAGCTTTTTCTCGGACTTACTGAGGTAATAGATAGCCCCTTCTTCTTCGTTAAACTCCGTACACAGGACATCTACCACTCGATCAAGCACGTCTTCCGAATCATCCGCGCGGGCTAACTCGAGGTTCAGGCCGTGCAGGAGTCGCAAATCATGATTCACCTTGGCAAGAGCGGCGTATTCAGCCCCCTTTGACGCCATCTCTGCCAGCTTCCTGTTGGCCCTTTGGAGGGCTTCGTAGTAGAAAGAAATTTCATCCTGTGCTTTTATATCAAGGACAGTTGTGCGCTCACTGTAACGTTTCCCAACCTTTACCTTGAGTTCTTCAAGCTGCTCGGTGCTTAATCCCAGAAATTCAAGAACTTCGTTAATATCCGGTGCTTTCTGGACCACGGACAGAGAATCGACCATCAATTCGTGTGCCAGGATATTTGCAAGGTACACGGTAGCGATCAGTTTTTTGTTTACCACGAACTCAAGGTCAAGAAGGGCACTTAATGGCTGGTGGTGCAACCATATTGTCTGTACCAGGTTTCTGGGGAGGTTCCACTTCGCGGCGAGCCATTTCCCGACCGTGGTATGATCAATCCCCAGTAATTCCTTTTCCGCAATGAACCAGGGTTCATGCTCTGCTTCGCATCTTTGCACAACCAGTTCGTACTTCCCGGGAAAGCATTCTTCCAGGATGAGTTTTCCCACATCATGGAGCAAGCCACCGACAAAAGCTTCTGTTTTAAGTTCAGCGTCCACGGCTTCGGCAATCAACTCAGACCAGACCGCACATCCAAGCGAATGTTTCCACAATGCATCCTGGTCCCTTGTTGATCCTTTTTTGAGGGGTTTAAGAAGAGACTCGGAAACCGTAACACTTAGAAGTACCGATCTTAATTGCGAAAGTCCCAGCAGAGCCACCGCCCTCGATACGGAAGTGACAGGGTTTCTAAACCCGAAATAGGCGGAATTCACCAGCCTGAGCAACTTCATCGTTATGGCCTGATCCGTCTCGACAAGCTTGATAACCTTATCAATGTCGGGATCTTCCCGGGAGAGAATATTGAGGATCTCCGTGGCTACTACAGGAACCGAGGGGAGGGTGTCCAGCTTTCGAACAACCCTTTTGATCTCTACCCTATCGATGGGTCGTTCGGGAACATCATTTTCCACGGTTTCACTAACCTGGTGCCCGGGTTCTTCGCGTTTTATGGCAGCGTTATCTCCGTTCATTCAAATATCACGAATATTCTGGAATTCGCTAAACCTTGATTAAACCGGTACACGCAACAAGTAACACAAACAGGGTGGTCTGCTGATTTAACAGTCACCAAGTGATGACATGCTGCAGGTTCCTTTCCAAATAATGACATAAAGCTTATCAAAGTACAAGAAAATCTCGCTTAAACTACGGCCACCGGCGGTTCAGGGACCGATCCACGACAAAAATTCCAAATTAAGCACAGGTTAGAGGTATTCTACAGCTGGTCTTTGAAGTCGGGTTCAAGCGATGTACACACCGCGATGCCCTCATCTATTTCCTTGTGTTCCCTTATATCGGGACCTGACGTACCTCCCAGTTCCTTGAATTTCCTCGCGCTTACAAGGACCCTGCTTTCAAGAGTTCTAACAGCACTGTTATATGCCACAACCGCTCGTTCCAGGCTTTTCCGGAGTTCGCAGAAATGATTTCCCAGCGTCCTGATCCTATCGTACAGGTCTTGCCCGAGTTTACTGATTGCCATGGCATTTCTCGCAATCTGCTCTTGCTTCCAGCCGTATGCAACGGCCCTCAGAAGCGCAATTAGTGTGGTGGGAGTAGCAAGGATTACGTTTTTTTCTACACCAAACTCAATAAGTGCCGGGTCACGTTCAAGCGCAGCACTGAAAAAGGCTTCGCCGGGCAAAAACAACACGACGAATTCGGGAGTTTGCTCAAAATGCCGCCAGTACGCCTTTGAAGAGAGCATTCCTATATGCGTCCTTATATGTTTTGCATGTTCGCCGAGTTTTTCGAGCCTTGTCTTTTCATCATTGGCCTCGGCAGCGTCAAGATAGGCCTGAAGAGGTGCCTTGGCATCCACCACTACAATACGCCCGTTGGGAAGCCTGATTACCATGTCAGGCCTGTGCGTGGAGCCGGCAGTGCCGACAGACTCCTGCTCAACAAAGTCGCAGTGCTGCACCATGCCCGCAATTTCCACCACGCGTCTCAATTGCAGTTCTCCCCAGCGACCGCGAACAGCGGGGGTTCTCAGAGCCCTGACCAGCCTTGTTGTTTCCACGTGCAGCTGCTTCTGAGTTTCTCCGACAGCTCTCAACTGTTCCAGAAGACCGGCGTACGCCCCCTCTCTTGCTTTCTCGAGCTGCTGAATCTTTGCATCCACCTTCTCGAGCGATTCCTTTATCGGTTCCACCAGTTTATCAATGGACTTCCGGCGCATTGTAAGATCACCGGACGCTTCTTCCATAAACTTCTCAAGGACCGACTTCGCGAGAGTAATGAATGACTGGTTGTTGTGCTTCAGGGCTTCGGCGGAAAGAGCCTTAAACGCATCGCTCAAATCGTCCCTCGCTTTTTCTATCATGTTGAGATAATCGACCATTTTCTTTTGCTCTTCATCAAGCTTCGTTTTGATCTCGGTATTTTCAACTCTCAGTTCGGAAATAACCCTTTCCTGGTCGCGCACAAGTTCTTCCAGCCGTTCGAGTCGCACCAGTCGCGCTTTTGCCGCAGCCAGCTTTTGAGATTCCAGCCTGAGTGCTTCCCTGGTTTCATCCAACCTGGCAACCATCTCCAGGAGCCTTTTTTCCAGGTCCCTGACCTGGCTTTCTTTCGTCTCAACCCTTTCACGCAAAACATTTACCGTGGCCTCGTCCTCCAGCAGTCGTATCCGGAGTTCTCTTTCAAACCTGCTTTTGACAAGCCACCACGTCACAGAGACACCAAGGACAAGGCCTCCAAGAAAAAAGAAAATATGGATAAGATACGGTACTTTTTCCACCTGGTTCTCCTCCAACGCTGTTATGCCGGCTCAAAGCCTCCGTGAAACCTCGAAAAGACAAATTTTCTTTTGTAAACAACCATACCGTGGTAATATTCTCGTTGCAAAAAGACGGGAACCATCCGCGGCTTTTTATACAATACACGTTACATCAACAGCACCGATTTTATACTAGCAAACGGGAGCCGCATATCAACAAGGAAAGTAAAGATCATGGCCGTTAAAGTTTTCTTCACAATTTTCGTGACCGTATTTCTGGCCGAACTCGGCGACAAGACGCAGCTTGCCACGTTACTTTTTGCATCCGACGCCAGGAATCCTAAGCTACTTGTTTTCATGGCATCCGCTTCTGCGCTTGTGCTGACATCAGCCATAGGTGTCCTTGTGGGATCCTTTGTTTCGGCACACATAAATACAAGGTACCTATCATGGGGAGCAGGAATAGGATTCATACTGGTTGGTATCTGGACGATCTGCTCAGCGCGCTGAAGGGAGATTCCACCAGGGAGGAACGAGACATGCGCAAGAAGGGGGGCACGGGTCTAGAATTCCTGCGGAAAATATGGGAAGAATCGACTCTTGTCAGCATAGAACTGTACAAGATAATTATTCCCGTCACAATTATAGTCAAGGTACTGCAGGAAATAGGAGCCATCCGCTACATTGCAGGTGCCCTCGCCCCGGTGATGCACCTTGTGGGATTGCCGGGAAGCATGGGTTTCGTATGGGCAACCACCATGTTCACCAACCTCTATGCCGGGATGGTTGCTTTCACCATCCTCGCTCCAGGTTTAAACCTGACCGCGGCACAGGTGACAGTTCTCACGTCCATGATGCTCATCGCTCATTCGCTGCCCGTCGAAGTGGGAATAGCAAAAAAATCAGGGGTAAGAATAAGAGTCATTAGTACCCTTCGCCTGTTATGTGCCTTTCTCTACGGCTGGCTGCTCAATGCTGTATACCTATTTTTTCACTGGAACCAGGTTCCTAACAGGCTGGCATGGGTTCCAGAGGTCAGGTCCCCATCCCTTTCAGAGTGGAGCGTGGGTGAAATCAAAAAGCTGGTAATCATCTTTTTTATTATCGTGGCTCTCCACCTCCTGCTTGAAATATTTAACAGAACGGGAATCACCGGTCTGATCATCAAGGTATTGAAGCCTGTACTACGTTTTCTCAAGATCAGCGAATCAGCCATGACCATGGTCCTCGTGGGAATGGTTATGGGGCTTGCTTACGGAGGAGGCCTTATCATAAAAGAAGCAAAGGTAGGGACAATCGAAAAGCGCGATATTTTCTCCGCCCTGGTCCTGTTGAGCTTATGTCACAGCCTGATCGAAGACACCTTGCTCATGGTTGTGCTGGGAGGAAAGTTATCGGGCTTGTTGTGGGGCAGGATGATTTTTGCTTTCACCCTGGTTTTCATTACCGTAAGGATAGTAGAGCATGTGCCCGGTGCGTTTTTCGACAGGTTTCTCTTTAAAGCGGCAAAACCGGTGGTACAGGCACCACATCCTGAATAAACTTCAACTCAACCGGGTGTCCCTTTTCCTGAAACACGGTATGCCTGCTTACGCGGGCAAAAAGCGAAAAAGCGCTCCGCTTCCCCGAAGCGCTCAAATGAGACGAAACCTTCTTATATTTTCCTTACGTTAATCGCCTGGGGTCCCTTTTGTGCCTGTTCGATCTCGAACTCAACCCTATCGCCTTCCTGCAAGGTTCTGAAACCATGACCCTCGATGCCGCTGTAATGGACAAATACGTCACCGTACTCCTCGCACTCGATAAAACCGTAACCCTTTTTCTCGCTGAACCATTTTACCGTTCCTTCTGCCATAAGCGAACCTTCTCCTTTCAGATCTTCGTACGTCTCATCAGGTGTTACCTGGGAGCTACCATGAAACCAGTTCGCTTTGGCGAAGCAAAAATTTCCGATGGGGTTCCCGGTAAAGCAAACCCAACCAGAGTACTGCGAGGTTAATTTTTGATGATGCACGTTATCAAAGCGGTAAGTAAAAAACAAGTACATTTTCTTTTCCGTTCCCTGGCTTTACTTTTATGTCCCAAACTGCTATCGTTCACCAAATCATGAACAGAGAAACACGGAGAGTGATCATGCCAGAAGCAAAGATGGGAGACACCGTAAGAGTCCGGTTCGTGGGCAGCCTTGAAGACGGAAGAGTATTTGGTTCGTCCAGTCCTGATGAGCCCTTTGAATTTGTCCTGGGACAGCAGAGTATTCTGCCGGCCTTCGAACAGGCAGTGATCGGCATGAGGGTGGGAGAGACGAAAAAAATAGAGGTCCCACCCGAGCAGGGCTACGGTCCTTTCAGGAAGGAACTTGTTTTTTCCATTCCCAGAGGGGACATGCCACCAGGCATAGCCCTGGAGGAAGGAAAAGTGCTGAGGCTCCGCCTGAGCGATGGCAACCATGTCTTCGCCACGATTATGCAAGTCACGGATGAAAAAATAATACTGGACGGAAACGATCCCCTGGCGGGAAGGACTTTATTTTTTGAGATCACGCTCCTGGAAATAGTTTAAACACCACTCCCGCAACATGCAGGCTCTAAAGTACCTGATTTGCCACCCTGGTATCGATGATTTGACGGAAGTGGACACAGGGAAGACCGGATTTCCGGGGACTTCGGCAACGGACGGCGGTTTTTCGGAAGCAATTCCACATAGATCCGTAATGCTATTTCGCCGTTAATGACCATTTTCACCAAAGCCCGTTTACGTTAATCTTCATAAGCGCCACGAAAGCGGAAACAAGCCCGATGGGGATTTTCATCCCCCCCAATACTACCGGGATACCGGCATCTTCTCCATTAGCTCCCTCCGCTTTTCCCGGTTAACACGGTGCCCCTACCAGGTTCTTTAAAACTCTCAAGTTCCTCGGATCCTGTTCAATACCGTCTTTAAATTTCGGGGTTTCTATGATCTTTGGTATATCACGCAAGCGAGGATCATTCATGATGCATCGGAATCCTTCAATACCTATATGGCCTTCACCTATGTGCTCGTGTCTGTCCACCCTGCTGCCAAGCGGCCTTTTGGAGTCATTCAGGTGAATGATGTATAATTTGCCGAGACCCAGTACCGAAACAAACTCTTCCATGCTTCTTTTGTAACCTGACGGAGAGCTCAAATCGTAACCCGCCGCAAAAACGTGGCACGTATCGAGGCAAAACCCCAGGCGCTCCGCGTCTTCGACCCTGCCGGCGATCTCGGCAAGCTGTTCGAACCTGTAACCAATCTGGGTCCCCTGCCCCGCGGTGGTTTCAAGAAGAAGGGTTACGCTGGCACTGCCTGTCTGTTCGAAGGCCCTGTTGATGGCCTCCGCAATTCGCTCGATTCCTTCCTTTTCTCCCGCACCGCGGTGTGCTCCGGGGTGAAGTACCACAAAGGGGATATCGAGGAGATCAGACCTGTTGAGTTCATTTACCAGTGCGCCCAGAGATCGCTTCCATAACGTTGAGTCGGGTGAGGCAATATTGATCAGGTATGAAGTATGCGAAGCAATTTGAAAAAGCTCCAGCTGTTCCCGCAGTTCGCGAAACTTCGAAATTTCCCCGGGCTTAAGAACGCGTTCTTTCCAGGTATTTGAATTCTTGGTAAAAATCTGAAGCGCGTTACACCCGTACCTTCCGGCGAGTTCCAGCGCCCTATGCAATCCGCCAGCAATGGAAAGATGTGCTCCAAGGATAACCATGCAATATCTCAAACAAATGGCGGGTTACCCCGCCACTTGCAAAAACAGTCCGCGCTGTGTTCGTTTAAGTTCCTTTCTCCGCAGCCGGTAATCTCCGAAGTTCCCTAGCAACTTTTCAGAAATTCAACCACTTTGGGCCCCAGCCCTATGGAATGGGTAGCCTCAAAAAGCTTTACCGCTTCCTCGTATGCCTGGGAAGTGATCCTGTCCTTGTAAACTTCCGGGAGAGCATTTAACTGCGGCGCAAAAGCCTTGTTTGCCTTCTTTATGTTTCCACCGGTATTTCCCGTCTGCACTGCCCAGTCCCACATTTCTTCCCACAGCTCGTCCGGTACCCCTCGATAAGGTCGTTTTATGTATTCCTTATTCTCCGTGGTTATGGCATTGCCGTTCTGGTTCATGGCCAGGCCGAAACTTATGTTCTGCCAGAAGGTACCGACGTTCCCCTTCCTGATACCATACTTGATGAACGAGGTTATTTTTTCAAGGGAAGTGCCGGTGATTCCATGCTGGGCAATATCCACTTTCCATGGCTGTATAGCTTCCCATATTTCTTTCGTGAGATCAAGCTGAATTCCCTCATGAGCAGTTCCAAAGTATGTTCCGTGAATGGAACCGTTGTTGATAGCCAGAAGATCCGGGTGAACTCCGCCGTTTACGAGTTCCCTGATAAACCACTCCGCTTCATCCGGCCTTGTAAATCCTTCCGCGCTCCCGCTCTTTGCCCCTA
>JALXAI010000135.1 GCA_026992215.1 Desulfobacterales bacterium
CCTCTGGTTTTTTACCTCCAGGCATACCCCGCAGGTAATTTCCTTGTCTTCGAAAAACTCGAGTACGGATCCTGGTTTCAGATTTTCGATGCCGGTTCTTGACATTATTTCAGATTCCCCATGGCAATGCTGTGAATTTGTGAAATGTACGCGTCTATGCCATCTGCTATCCCCTTGGCAATTTCCCGCTGGTATCTGCTATTGTTAAGCCTTTTAGCCTCGGTCGGGTTGCTGATGTATGAAGTTTCCACAAGTATCGCTGGCATTTTTGCTCCTATAAGTACATAGAATGGCGCCTGTTTTACCCCGTGATCCTTAACATGCCTGAACTTCGAACGCAACCTGTGAACCAGCCTGTACTGAACCATGTGAGCCAGGTTCGAAGACTCTGTAATCTTCGAGTTTAACATCAGGTGGTGGAGTATTGACTGCAGATCGCTGATACTTTTCCTGGAAGTTGCGTTTTCCAGGGCCGCTACCCTGACTGCTTCCTCGTCGGTGGCAAAATTGAGAAAAAAGGTTTCAATCCCGGAAATCCGCCGATTTCTGTGGGCATTGGCATGAATGGAGATGAACAGGTCGGCTTTTCTCGTGTTGGCTATGGCTGTCCTTTCTTCCAGGGATATGTACTTGTCCCTGGAACGGGTAAGTATAATCCTGAGGTGTGGATGTCTCCTTTTCAGTTCTTCCCTGAGCCTTCTGGCAATATCAAGAACCACCTTTTTTTCTTTGAGTCTCCTGTAACCAATGGCTCCGCAGTCTTTTCCGCCATGTCCGGGGTCAATCACGATGGTTTTTATGCCGAGTCCCAGCTGCTGTACAAGGCTTGCGTTGGGGAGCTTTTTCGGGATGGTTACCTTTGGTTTCGGAGTAGCAGCTTTTGGCTGTACGTGGTTACCGAGGGCGTCGATAACTATTCTGAACGGATCTTCTAGGGTGAAGACCTTGTAATCGTTTAAGGACTGGGTGTCCAGGACAACGCGGACCACCTTCTTGCTGAATTGTCCAACTCGTACTGCTTGAAGCAAGCCATCACCGATGGGATAACGGTTTTTGAAGGATCTGGGAAGGTAGCTGTTTTCGAGATCAAGACAGATCCTCACCGGTTTTTTGTGCTTTATGTCTTCGGGAAGTATCCTGTTCGAGTAGTTAACTGGTCCCGAGAGATCTATCACAACCCGGGTGTAGTCCCTGCTGGACCAGTGCCTTATGTCTTTTACCGCAACGAGTCTGGTTGATGTTTGCCTTTTGCGGGGCGGAGCTGAATACTGGTGACGAACCGGGTGGTACCTTTTCCTGCCGGCTACCTTTTTGCTGAGCACTGTGATTTTTGCCTTGGCCGCTTTTACCATGTCTCCGGAAGGAAACTTTTTAACCACCAGGTTGTATTCTCTCAGTGCCCTTTCTATGTTGTGTCTGTAGACTTCGTATATTTCTCCGAGCTTGTACTGCGCATCGTCTGCAAGATAGCTTTCAGGGTGCTTTTTCACCACGGTCCTGAAAGCCTCTTCTGCAGCGTCCAGGTCGCTCTTCTTCCTGGAATACCTGTAGAGTCCCAGATAGAGTTTTCCCACCATGTAGCGAGCCCTGCAAGCGTAGCTGGTTTCGGGGTAAGCGACGTACACCTTGCGATAGGCCGTTATGGCGGATATCCAGCTGGATCGGTATTTCTGCTTAACAGGGCTACGCATCAGTGCCCTGTAAAGGGAACGAGCCCTCTCAAACGCGGCGTCAGAAGAACTCCTCCTGGCAGCGCCTGCGACACCCGGGCCATAAAAAAATACGGACAAAAGGGCCGCCATGAAAATTATGCAGGATATTTTCGATTTGCCGGGGTATATCTTTATCATCATTTCTCGTGCAAATAGCTAAAAGTGGGGGATTTTTCTTCTTTCTCGATTCGTTCCTGCAATTCGAACAAAAAATTTAGGGCTTCCCTCGGGGTAATGTTATTCAGGTCCAGCTCCTCTATCTCCCTTTTTATCTCCTCCAAGTATCTGTTGTCAAAGAGAGGTATCTGAAAAGCTCGCGGTTTCTTAACTTCCTTCTTTTTTGATGCCTTGTTACTGATTTTTGAGGGAGAAACTTCTTTTCGTTCTCTTTCCAGATTATGGAGTATTTTCTCGGCACGTTGCAACACTTCTTCGGGAAGTCCCGCCAGCCGGGCCACCTG
>JALXAI010000136.1 GCA_026992215.1 Desulfobacterales bacterium
CCACCCGGCCAGGTTCTACGGCGGAAAGGACATGCTCACCAACACCCTTTCGGCACTAATCGGCGTGCTTAGCATCCTCGGACTAAAGAGCCTCGATCGCCGGCGCAACATCCGGGCGAATATTTTCAGGAATAAAGCCATCTTTCTAAGTATCCTATGCGGACTAATCGGGGCGGCCTTCACCGTTTTTTACCTTTTCAGGGTCAAAAACGGCAACCCTTCTTCGGTTTCCTATCCAGCATGGCTCACCGCCTGGAACTCTCTTTTCATCATCTGCGCCGCAACAACTGTTTTTTCCGAACTATCACGCCACAAATCCTTGCCGGGAAAAACCGGAAAGTTTCGGCACACTGAAGATCCCGCATCAACTATGGCCCGCTGTCTTTGGACATTTTGCCTCCTTGTCCCTCTTTCGCTAATTCAGGTCCTGGGCGTTGTGGTAGCCGTTTCCGGTTGCCAATTCAAGTGACTGTCGGAGCCCGGCTCCCGACACGAAAAATTCGCCCGATTAAAACTATACCATTTATGCCTATTTTGTATTATCCTATTCTCTTCAAATGATCGGGAGGGGACAGGAAAATCATGAAACGGTACATCCAGAGGCATTACTTCATATTCGTGATCACATCCATGATCATCATGCTATCTGCCGGCCGCTATTCTTTTGCCGCGCAAAAAAAGCCGGCGCTTCCCCCTGCCCTCGTTGAAACGGAACCCGTTCGCGAAGTGGTAGTCAAGCCCAACGCCCTCTACACCGGAACGGTTCATTTCAAGGATATTTCCGAAATCGCTTCCGAGGTTGAAGGTAAAGTCGAGAAGGTACTTTTCGACGAAGGATTCAGGGTAAAAAAAGGTGATCCGCTGGTAATTCTCAATTCTGACCTGTTGCTCAAAGAGATTGCTTCTGCCAGAAGCCGGTGGGAGGCAGCAAGGGTTGATCTCGAAAAGGCAAGAAAAGATTTCGCCCGCATAGACAGGCTTTATAAAAAGGATGGCGCCTCGGAACAGCTCCATGACGAGTTTTTTTACAAAACCAGAAGCCTCGAGAAGAAAATAGCGGGATTGAGAGCTCTTTACGAAAAGCTCCTCGTGGAACTCAGGAAAAAGACCATCCTGTCTCCCTTCGATGCGGTGGTCATCGGGAAGATGGTTCAGGTGGGCGAATGGGTTTCAAGGGGCACGGTTTGTGCCCGGCTGGGGCGCATCGCTTCGACCGAAGTTATTGTCCATGTACCCTCAAAATACATCAAGTACAACAGGGTCGGAGAATCGCTCGCTCTTTACATTCCGGCCATTTCCTCTTCACCAATTACAGGAAAGATATACGCTATCGTGCCCAGGGGCGATGTTTCTTCCAGGACCTTTCCGGTAAAAATAAAGATAGACAACAAAAATGCCCGTTACCTCGATGGAATGGAAGCGAAGGTCTATATTTTTACTGGCAAACCTGGGAAATACCTGGCTGTAAGCAGAGACGCCCTGGTGTCCATGCAGGGAGCGAATTTCATCTATACTGTCAATCGCGGTGTTGCCCGGATGGTTCCGGTAAAAATAGAAGCTTACATGGTAAACGACGTGGCGGTTCAAGCGCCGGGCCTGAAGGCAGGAGTCCAGGTGGTTATTCGCGGAAATGAGAGGTTAAGGCCCGGGCAGCCCGTAAAAAGTATTTCCGCTACATCGCACCCATAAGTCTTCGCCGTAAAAGCAAGCGGAACTGGGTAACTGCTTTTCTTTTATTTTCAGAGTAGCCGTCAAGAGATCAGGTATGGATATAATATCTTTTTCCATAAAAAAACCTGTTTCGGTAATCGTCGGTGTAATCCTTGTTGTCCTCTTCGGATTCATCGGTCTCAAGTCTCTTCCCTACCAGCTTACTCCCGATGTTACATCCCCGGAAATAACGGTCAGAACCATCTGGGCCGGTGCCACTCCGTACGAGATAGAAAAGGAAATTATCGAAGAGCAGGAAGAGGTCTTAAAAGGCATACGCGGGCTTACTTTGCTTGAAAGCCATTGTTACAACGGCCTCGGCACGGTCTCGCTAACGTTCAAGATTGGCACCGACCTCGATACGGCTCTTCTCAGGGTATCAAACAAGCTGAACGAAGTGCCGGAATACCCGGAAAACGTCGAAAAACCGGTGATAGAAGCATCGGGGGCAAGTT
>JALXAI010000137.1 GCA_026992215.1 Desulfobacterales bacterium
GATAGAAAATGTTCGGACCAATGACAAAGGAGAGACAGAGGCTCTGGTAAAATGGACTCCCTCAAATGCCGGAACCTTCCTCGTCAGCCTCGAAGCTGCAGATCCCCAGGGTTCGACGGCTGTACAAGAGTTTGAGATATGCATCGTCGATAACGATTTCAAACTTGATATACTCTCCCCGGAAGATTCGTACGAAGTGTATGTTGGTCAAACACTTTCTGTCCCGGTCGAGGCCAATCACCCTCAGGCCGCCTTCTCAATCTACCCGGCACTGCCAAACTCATTTATAACGCCGGAAACTTTTACGTTTACTCCAACTCCGGATCAAAAAGGATCATACTTTATTGTTTTTACAGCGAGATTGGGCGATCAAATTGATGAGAAAACTGTTTTAGTCCAGGTGAAGGAGGAAAATTCTCCTCCCACGATTGTCGGTGCAGGTGAGAAATCCGTAAAAGAGGGAGAGATCCTTACCTTTACTATCCAGGCCAGCGATCCCGATAATGATGTTCTAAAATATTCTGTTGTAAACCTCAACCTTCCGAACTCGTATTTTGACGAATTTCAACATCGCTTTTACTTCTATCCGACCTATGAGCAATCCGGGGATTATACCGTTCGATTTTCAGTTTCTGACGGGAAAGAAACAACTTACGCCAATGTCAATATCCACGTCACTGACGTACCGTCACCTATACGGTTGTTTGATCTGGCTCTTGATCCACCACAGTCACCCACCTTTCTTCAATCTCAGACCATTGCCGGATCTGTGCTGGGTGAAGCAAGGGATCTTGTAAGTCAACCACCTTCGCTGGTTGTTGGGTTAAGTCCTTCGAATGTGCACCAGGGAGAAACGGCGCAGGTTAATATCAAAGGTTTCAACACTGCTTTCAAGGAGGGTGTAACAACCGCTGACTTCGGGGAAGGCATAATCATAAAAGAGCTTGACATTCTATCTAAAACAGAAGCTCAAGCGGTCGTCGAAGTGAGTAAGGAGGCTGAAATTGGACTGCGCCGTGTCAAAATGTCGGTGGACGGAAAAAATGTGAATTCAGTAGTGGCTTTCTTCATCGAAAAGGCCGTAAATACGATCTCTGGTATCGTGAGGGACAAGTTTACAGGCTTACCTGTTTCTAACGCAAAAGTTACTCTGAACGGTACGGGAATTTCTGTCAATACCGGGCAAGACGGAAGCTTTGTGATTACTGATGTAAGCGAGGGGGAACATTCTTTGTTGATAACAAGCAACAACTATCAACATTATGTCGTTGATGTGTCCCTGGGCGCTTCCGGTTCGATTACCCTCAGCGACCCTGTAGAACTTAAACCGCTTGCGTACCCACAGGATTATTTTGGTCAAGTCCCTCGTGAAACAACTCTTGCGAGCATCCTGGCTCGAAAGATCACCACCTCAGGGGAAGGAATGACGCTGGAAGAGGCGAAAACAGTGATCCGGGACACCATGGTTGTTGTTGGTGGCACCGAGGCAGGAGTTCTGGATGAAGCCGGGAGACAGTTGAATCCAAAAGTGGATGGTGTGGGCTTGTTAAGCCTTACCCCTTACGCAGTAGAACAACATGCGAAAAGGCTGATTCAAGGAAGATCGACTACTTTAAGAGAACTAGTGTGGGCTTTGAATGAAGGTTTCAAATTTGTGGAGGGGCCGTTGACCATGGCCAAGGTTGTAACAGGTTTCCAAAAGGCTGTGGACGAGGCATGGGCTGATCCCTCTAATCCGGAGTCTGCCATGGCTATAGTGCTTTTTAATCATGGTCAGGCATTGAGTGCCCACCCACCTAAAGTCACCCCGGACACGGTTTTCAATCATTTCCAGACGTTTTTGTTCATTTCCAGTTTTTTTGTCTATAACAGCGAAATGATCGATATCTCTGTTACCAGAATTCTGGAGGAGAGGGGTATTGACTACCAATCTTTATTAGTTTCATCTGAACCTTATGTATTTCGTGCTTCCTCCTTTTCCTCCCTTTCTCCCAATACTTCGTTCGACTTGGCAGGTGGAAACTTGGCTACACCTGTTCTGGCGACAGTTAAGGAAGTGTTCCAGGACCTATTTTTTGTGCGCCAGGTGTATGCCGCACCGCCAGAGGGAGTTGTGGTGACGTATTCTGCTAACGATCCCTTCACCCGTGAACTGGGAAAGGGGAAGACTTTCCAAAAGGTCTGGAAGGAGATTGCTGGTGGTGCAATCAAAGAAGCCGCTGTGTCCGGGATCGGTGGATTTCTCACTACCATAGTCTCCAATGCCGTGTTCGGGGCCACAATAGGTGCTGGTACCGGTGGAGTTCAAGGTGCCTTGACCGGAGTTCTTATGGGAGCATCTGCGGCGATGGAAGGATTTATCTCCACTCTTTTTCAGAAAATTCTGCTAGCCTGGATTTCTGCCGCCACATTTCAGGCCCTGGAACCGCTCCCACCAATTATTGAAGGTGGTTCATTGGATGAGCAAGGAAATCTGGTGATTACGTTTGAGAGAAGTAACACGGAGTTGCAACGTTTCAACGAGCTGATGGGGCGGAGCTCTATTTCCTTACCGACCAGAGACGTGATGAACAATCCGGAGGCACTGGATGAAGTGCATGAGTGGGGCATAAAACCTGAGTTTTTCCACTATGCTTATCTTCTTTACAAGTTCCCGGATAATCAAACACTTTCCGTAGGTAAAGGAGGCGGCCAGTACGTACCGGCTAAGCTTACGGTTGTTCCCGGGTGTAAAGATAAGCCGGGAAACCTGGATGAAAAGACGTATTCCGAGCTGTTCCCCCTGGGTGATCCGAGATGCAAGCTTCAGTTCGTGGTTCCCCCTAGTGCCCTGACTCCGGGCATGAACTATTTCCGAATAGCTTGTATCCAGTATGTAAGAAGATCTGCGTATACTCTGGCTGATTTGAATTATGATGGGGATGGTGACGGTAAACCAGACCTGGGGTTGGTCTTTGATCACAGTGCCATTCAGGGAGGTTCCCAGGGTGAGGGCTATGACACCTGGACGAACGCACTTCCTGCGTTCACCCCTGTCCTCGAAGATGAGCAAGTGAAAGAGGTAAGGAAAGAAGTGAAACAAGGTTTTCTTAAAAATGAATTCGGAATGTATATTACTAATGATGACCCTTCAGATATAGCCGCTTATCAATTGTTGAGGGAACATAATAATCTGGATGTGTTGCAGAAAAATCTGGACACTTATCAGGAGGAATTTCAGCGTCAAACCGATGAATTTTTCCAGAATAATGGCGACAGGATAAAGGCCAATGAGGACGTCATTAAATTGCTGGATCTCTCGGACGACCCGAGCGACATAAGCAATCCACAATCCGAACTTTACAGGCAGGTTAAAGAGAAACTGGGAATACCGGAATCAGATCCACTTCCACAATCCATTCAAAGTAATCTCGTGGGGATAGCTGACTCCAAAAAACAAATTAAAGAATTCAAGCGGCAAACGTATCGTTCCCAGTGGGCGATTGACGAAATGAAAAGATTTGAAGAAAAACTGGAAAGTTTCCCCGAGGGTCAGGAAAACCAGGTAACTTTTAAGGTGTGGGATGATGGCATTGAGAAAAATTACACCATAACCTTTACCACCCACCAGGAAGCAAAGGCGAAACTCGACGAGTTAAAGTTGGCAGAGCAGGTCAAACTGGAAAATGCGAATGCAAAACTGGAACTCAGGGCTAAGAATTTGTCTCAAATGGAAAACAATTTGATACACGAGATAGTTCCCGACCTGGCTGAATACGAAAATACCAGGGCAAAATATATGCACAAAGTTGACATGGTTGAGAAACAGATAGATTTTAGTTTGGATCAAAAGAAAGTATTAAAAAAAGAATTGTCAGAAATTAAGGAAGAAGTTGTGGAAGGACCTGAACCTGATGCACGGGCGAAAAAGTTTGAGGCAGATTTGAGCATGAAAAAAGTCGATGCTGCCTTTGAAGTTATTGGGGGAGTGCAGATGATGCAAGAACAACTCCTGATCTTCCTTAACAGTGTTTCCGTGTTAAGCAGCGAATTTAGCCATTGTTTTATGATGCCATACCAGACAAGGTCTTTTGAGCCTTACGCCATCGAGCCGGATCCTAATATTAAACTGATGAATGGTATATATAGTACAGAAAAGAGAATTACACAAGAAAATCGACATCTTGGATACATCACTCTCCAATATCCAAGCGAAATGGGAGAAGAAGCAGAGAGGACCACCTGTGGGTTTCCTCCAGAACAGCTTGCAGTGGATTCCAGGGGCAGACTTTATACGAATAACTACAACTCAAACATACGATTTGGAGGCAGACTCTTCCGCTTTGATCCCTCCGCTGATATGGAACGTGAATATGTTGGTAACGTAAATTATTACAGTTTACTGCTGCAATTTGGAAGACCGGCCACGCCGGTGGCTATGGTCATTGGACCTTTTTATGATCCGGGGTCGAATTCTCTAAAAACGGATCTTTTTATTGCGGATATCGACTACTCGGCGTCTGGGGGGCCGAAGAAACGAATACTCAGGGTTCCGATCCACTTTCTAGAAGAAAATCCAGACTTTGATAGAAACCATATGGTTGGTAAACAGTTTTATACTTCACCGGAATTCAAGTTTTCCGGCCCCACTGATCTGGAGTTTGATCAACGCAACCGCTTATTTATCTCGGACGAAGAATCCATTTTTGTAATTTGGAGTGCTGGAGACACCCATAAGCCAACCATGGCTAGAATAATCCACACGCCGGGCAGGAGATGGTCAGGCTTGGATTTTGACATAAACGGAACGTTCTATTTTGCTGACTACGTCACGGGAGAGTTGTACGCACTCAGAGAAAGCGAGGTGAACGGCCTTATCTCAGGCAACATTAGCATAACCGACAATGAGAGCCTTATTACCACCGCGTGGCTTATAAAGAAGGGATTGAAGAATCCGTATGATATAGAGTTGGAATTGCCTTTACAGCGGACAATGGTAGTAGCCACAAAAGAGGGGTTGGATTATTTCAGGCTACCTGTCGTTGGCCGTTTAGCTACCGTTCCGGAGGAAATGAAGGTGGTCAGGTTCAATGGACAGGGGAAAGTGATATTTTTACCCGATACAAATAACCAGTTTATTGCCATTCCCACGGAAGAGGACGTTGAGAGAAGGACGGTCAAGTTTCAAATCAGGGAAAAAGACTCTATTACGTTAGATGAGTATTGTACTCAGATAATAGCTAATCTCTCTAATTTTGGCGTTACTATTCTGGAAATTTCACCATGAAAACCTGGTAATGTTGAAACCTTTTGGATCGAGGACCTGTTATATGAGAGCCTTAGACACTGTTTTTATAAGGAAAGTGGGCGGATTTGTTTTTGCATTCTTGCTGGTTTTTTTATCACTTTTTCATTTTATGACGGTGAACGCGCAAGGTCAGGTACAGGTATTCCTGAGAGGACCGGAACGGGCTGGTCCAATCCAGCCCGATGAAAATGGTCGATTCGCTTTTCAGGATGTTGTTCTCAGAAAAAACAGTGTCAATAGGTTTATCGTGGAGGCAGTAAACGATGATGGCCGCTCTATGCAAAAAGAAATCCTGATTACCCAGGTCTCTCTTGATTCAATAGTGGTTTCAAAGGTGACCTCGGAGAGGCTTTCCGTTGAACAGGTTGAGCAACTGGTAAGCGAAGGCGTTATAGATCTTGATGACCCTGAAAACTACAATGTATCTACTTTTGACATCGTTCTCACGATCAAGAAACAACCGGTTTCCATCTCCCTCCCCATAGCCATTCCAAAGAACAAGCCCGAACCCAGCGGATACGAAAATATCAGGCTTAAATTCGGTGATGACGCCAGCGGTAGACCAAAGCCAGCACCTGTCCAGGTGGTGGTCTTTGACCAACCTTTACCCTCGGGACCGAATATGCCTCCCATCTCCGTTCCCGGCGTAATTGTTATTGAGGGTAATATCAAGAGCCTTAAGGAGTTTTTCGATGTTCGCCTTATGCTGCTCAATACCTCGGGAATTTTTACCCTCGAAGATGTAACGGCCAACATTGAATTTCCCGACAACGGCCTCACCGCCGTCATGCCTGCCGATGGCATCGCTTCTCTTGGCACGATCCTCCCTGGCTCAGCAGATCAACCAGGGCAGGTAGAAAAGGAATTCATAATCCGCGGAGACGAGATAGGAACTCACGATGTCAAGGTAAACTTTGGCGGTACGGTAACCGGGCCGGGAATAACGGATCCTATCCCCTTCAATGGAAGCGCAGAAACAGAGGTGGAGGTGAAGGGTCCTCCCACATTCACAGTAAAGGTATCACACCCGGATTCGGTTGAGGCAGGAGTCCCGTACGAGCTCTTGGTGGACATCACCAACACGGGCGAGCTGCCGGCCATGTACGCAAGCCTGGAACTTGACGTGGGGGCAGATGGCCAACTCTCTCGCTGTGAAATGAATGAGTCAGGGGAGCCGGAATGCCAATATATTACAGGCGGAGAGACAAGGAGCCTGGGCCATATTCTCCCGGGTCAGACTGTGAGTGAGGCTTTTACGGTCTTGCCCCTTACAAGCGGTGTAATATCATCCTGCGTTGGCGCCTCTGATCAGAACATCACTCTTCAGGTGCTGGTCGGAGACATCGGGTGCATGGCAGGGCACTATCCTCCTGAAGTCAAAAGTCCCTCCGGCAACCCCACCGTGACAGTCTTGCCTGCGCCAAATTCCTTCGGGGTAAATCCGGATTCGGCCGTCACAGCCTTTTTCAGCGAACGAATGCAGGAAGGCTCCATTACAACAGGACAGGGGGGCAGCTTTAATGTCTATGATGATGCGAACAATCTGATTCCCGGTCAGGTTACCACAAGCATCCTTTTCCAGGGGACTGACCACGAAAAGACAGTAGCCATCTGGCAGGTAAACAATGGGGGAAGCAACACTCTGGCCCCTAATACGGAATATACGGTGGTCATTAATCAAGACTGCCGGGACATTGATGGAAATAGGCTCTCGGCTCTCTGGAGCAGCACGTTTACCACCACCGATACAGGTATAAACGACAATACTCCTCCCAGCCTGGATCTATCCGTGGAGCCGCCCGTCAACCCCAATCAGGTAATACCCGGGCAAATTGCCAGGATTAATGCATATGCCTCTGATCAGGGAAGCGGCATTGCCCGTGTGGAATTGAGAATAAAGGACATGGACGAAGAAGGCGCTCTTTACACCCTGGTGGACCAGAAGACCGTTTTTTCAGGTGATAAGCCTCCGTTCATATTTTCCATTGATTCGGGAAATCTTGTGCCGGGGCACTCCTATCAGCTCATGGCCACTGCCTATGACCGAGCCGCAAATGCCCAGAATGCCACCCTCTCCCTTATCATTGCTGCTTCTGCAGATCCTCCCACCATACATTTGCAAGACGATCTACCC